>JBAXSA010000191.1:0-5670 GCA_037130945.1 Pseudomonadota bacterium
TCGGTTCGGGAGACCACATACTTGCCCTTGGGATAGGGCTTCTCTTGCTGGGTGATGGGGAGATTTTTCTTCATGGAATTTTTAATAATAATAATAAAATTAAGGTCTTGTCAGAGCCTGGGCAAGCTATCAAGCAGGGTTTCGAGAGCCTGGTGAAGGCGATCA
The DNA here is from genome assembly GCA_037130945.1 of Pseudomonadota bacterium. Lineage (GTDB taxonomy): Bacteria > Pseudomonadota > Gammaproteobacteria > Chromatiales > Chromatiaceae > JBAXSA01. The sequence goes on from JBAXSA010000191.1 coordinate 166, forward strand.
TACTGGGAGGGACGCACCTCGATGATCGTTCTCTCGGACTGGACATAGGTACCCGGTTGCAGATCGTCCCGGGCATTTTCAACCAGCAAGGCGACGCTGTCCGGGGTAGCCTCGAGATGGCATTGCAACCCCAGCACCCGGTCACCATAAAAAAATGCCTGATTTTGGCAGGCCGTGCTTTTGGCTAGGTGGATGGCACCCTCGGGCAGATCGAAGGTATCCCCATGCCAATGAAACACCAGAGGGGTCTCGGGGAGATACTGGAAGGGCGTGGCGACCGGATGTGGCAGGCGTTCGATGGGAAACCAGCCAATCTCCCGTTGGGGGTTGCGGCGAACCGCCGCCCCCAGTGCCACAGCCATCAACTGGGCACCCAGACAAATACCAATCACCGTCTTGCCGGCAGCGATGGCCTCGTGAATGTGGGTCTTTTCGGGCCGCAGCCAGGGAAACTGGGCTTCATCCCGAACGCCCATGGGCCCCCCCAGAATCACCAGCCAGTCATAATCGTCCAGCGACGGCAGCGGCTCGCCCCGATCCAGCCGCGTGATGGCCAGCCCATGGCGGCGGCTTTCCGCCCAGTGTGCCAGATGGGCCGGCCCCTCAAACGGGACATGCTGCAAGACCCGGATGCGCACCCGGTGGCTCCACACCACCTCGGATGGTAACTGGCATCGCCCTTCGGCCAGAACTGCGGCAAAGTGGCTCTCTAGGGCGGTGTTGATCCCGGAAGGACAGCCTGCCACCACCGCTTCGGCCCAGTCCAGATACTGAAAACGCCGCTCCAAAGACCAGCCGGCCGGCGGAGACGCCAGAATATCCGCGACATTGGCAATCTTGTCGCCGATCTTGACCAGCACCGCCGCCGGGGTCAGCGAGGGAGCGTGTTCGATTTGCTGGCGCTTGCGGGTGTCCTTGGGAAGGCTCTTATTGTCGGTCACCTGTTCGACAATGCCACGAACCCGGGCTCCGAAAAGCGATTCCAGTTCCTCGGGTGTGGTCTGGGTGTCTTCCAGGGTATCGTGCAGCACGGCGGCGGCCAGTACCTCCGGATCCGTGACACCACCCACCTCGGCCAGCAGCAAGGCGACCTGGATGGGATGGTTGATATAGGGGGAGGCGGCATGATCCTTGCGACGCTGGCGCTGATGCTTGCGTGCGGCAAAGTCGATGGCCTTGAGAAGAAATAGGGCATTCACACTCGGAATCGCTTGATGAAATTTGGGTAACCAGGCCAGATTATAGCAGCCATATCAACCCGGAATAGCGGTATGCGGCTGTCCTTCAAATATCGAACGGCTGGTAAAAAAGAAGTAGCGGGCCAATGAATCGGCCAGGACGGTCTCGATGGCCGCCTCTGACAGGGCGGCGGTTCTGGCATGCAAGGACATGGCGATGGGCGTAAACAAATCGACCAGCGCCGGATCGAAATGACTGCCGCTGCCCTCTCGCAGAATGGCAAGGGTCTCGGTCAGCGGCAGGGGTGCCTTGTAGGGGCGGCGGGAGGTGAGCGCGTCAAAGACATCGACCACGGCGAAGATCCGGGCATTGAGGGGAATCTCGTCGCCTTTTAAGCCGTTGGGATAACCGCTGCCGTCGAATTTTTCGTGATGATATTCGATGACATCGCGGGCGTTCTTCAACCAGAGGGACTTGCCGATAATCTCCACACCGCACTGGGTGTGCGTTTTCATGATCTCGAACTCCTCTGGGGTGAGGCGCGCCGGTTTGAGCAGAATGGCATCGGGAATGCCAATCTTGCCGACATCGTGCAGAAACGCGCCAGTAATCAGGTTGCGAATGCCGTCGTGTTCCAGGCCCACGGTTTCGGCCAGTCGAATGGCGTAGACAGTCACCCGGTAATTATGGAGGTTGGTATCGGAATCGCGTTTGGCAATCGCGCTACCCAAAACCTCCATGAGTTCAATGTTCGCCTTGAGCAGATCCCTGGAAAAACGCAACAATTCGCGGAGCAGAAACAGGATGAAGGGGTACAGCAGCAGCGCCGTGACCAGGGTCGCCACCAGTACGCCGCTCAGGGCTAGCGTGATATGTTCCAGAATGTCCCCGAGGGTCTGATCATCCACTTCGTAAACACCCTCAAAATAGCCCTCCACGGGTTGTTTCGGTGCCTCCCGCAGAGCCACCAACACCTGTAAGTACAGACGGCCCTCGTGAATCAGTTTGCGGTGGTAGTTGTCATGACCCAGAGGAAACCCATGGGGCTTGTTTTTCAACCAGTTTTCAACAGATTCCTTGTCCTTGTCCATATCCTCCAGAAACGCAATTTTGTTCCGGTCATAGAGTTCGACAATGACAAAATGACCCGATAAAAACTCATGGAGCTTTTTCTCCAGTTCCACCCTGACCTCCGGCTGGTTGAAGTGGCGCAGGTTTTCTTGGGTGAATTGGGACGATTCCTGAGTGGCCAGCGACATCACCCGCTGATCCACTTTATCAAGCCCCAGGTAGATAACGAACCCGCTGGCCAGAACCGCCACCAGCAGGCAGCCCAGTAATAGTCGCAATACAATGCTCTTGTGAATAGATTTCAACGCCGGTCTCCGGTGTTATTTTTAGAAAGGCATGGTTTTCAGGATGTCGCGGATACGTTGCGACGCCCGCCCATCGCCATAGGGGTTATGGGCACGCGACATGGCCTCGAAGGCGGCCGGGTGGTCAAGGAGATGGTTGACTTCATCGACGATTTTGGCCTGGCGGGTGCCGACCAGGCGAACCGTACCAGCGTCCACGGCCTCGGGCCGTTCTGTCGTGTCGCGCATCACCAGGACGGGTTTGCCGAGCGATGGGGCCTCTTCCTGTATTCCGCCCGAATCGGTGAGCAACAGGGTGCTGCGTTCCATAAGATAAACAAAGGGCAGATAGTTTTGCGGTTCCAGCAGGATAACATGGGGCACACCGGAGAGGATGCGCAGCACCGGCTCCTGCACGTTGGGGTTGAGGTGTACGGGATACACCACCTGCACATCCCCCCGGGTGGCAATTTCGGCCAGGGCGTGACAGATGTTTTCAAAGCCCTGGCCAAAATTTTCCCGCCGGTGACCGGTGACCAGCACCATGCGTTTTCCTGGATCCAAAAAGTGGAAGCGTTCGTCAAACTGGGCGCGCAAGACATCACTGTGGAGCTGCGCCACGACATCGAGGAGGGCGTCGATGACGGTGTTGCCGGTGACGTGGATGGTTTCCGGGGCGGTGCCTTCTCGCAGCAAATTGGTTTTGGCCTGTTGGGTGGGGGCGAAATGGAGGTCAGCAAGACTCCCCGTGAGACGGCGATTCATTTCCTCCGGCCAGGGGGCGTATTTTTGGCCAGTACGAAGCCCCGCCTCGACATGTCCCACCCGTATCCGGGCGTAATAGGCGGATAAACTGGCGGCCAGCGTGGTGGTGGTGTCGCCATGAACGAGGACGATGTCGGGCATCCAGCCCTGGTACAGGGCATGCAGGCCCGGCAAAACTTGGCTGACGATGTCGCCCGGACTCTGTCCCGGTTTCATCAGGTCGAGGTCGAAATCCGGGTGCAGGTCAAAAAGATCCAGCACCTGGTCGAGCATCTGGCGGTGCTGCGCGGTGACACAGAGCCGGATCTCGAAGGCCTCGTCCTCGCGGAGGGCCTTGAAGACGGGGGCCATCTTGATGGCCTCGGGACGGGTGCCAAACACGATCAGAATTTTCATGCGGACGGCGGGAAAGTTCATGGGTTGAATGATATTTATCACTTCATTTGCGAACCCGCATCCGTCATGCCAGATTACCTCGGTCACCCGTTGGATTTTTTAGGGAATTCAGGATTAGAAAACCGACAATACCCGGCAACAGCGAACTGAGCAAAACGCTAATCTTTGAACTTCGCACGATTTCCGGGTTTTCAAAAGCCATCAGGGTAATGAATATCGACATGGTAAATCCGATCCCGCCCAGAAACCCGATACCAATGACATGCCGCCAACGCACCTCGGGCGGTAATTGCGACAGTCCCCATTTGACCGCTAAAAAGCTGAACAAAACAATGCCCAGTGGCTTACCCGCCAACAAACCGGCGAAAATGCCCAAACTATTGGGGGCTGTCAGGGCTTCCACCCATTGACCGGTCACGACAATGCCGGTATTGACCAGTGCAAAGAGTGGCAGGATCAAAAACGCCACGGGTTTGTGCAGGGCGTGTTGTCGCCGTGCCCTGGTTGAAAAAAAAATGCAGCAGGGCAGGCACCAGCATACCGCCTATGGCCGCAGCCATGGGCAATGACGCCTGTTTCGGGCTGGATAGTTCGCCGATATAGATTTCCCTCTCGATCTCAAGACCGATCAACAGGAAAAAGATCGCCATCAGGCCATCATTCACCCAGCGTTCCAGGTTGTGATGCAAGACTACGATGTTGGGGATTTCAAGCCCGACCCTGACATGCCAGAAATCCAGATAGGCCGTTCCGAAATGGGAGTTGGCGATCACCATGGAGAGTAGGGTGCAGACAATCAGGACAATGCCCGAGGCCTTTTCGCTTTCAAAAAAATCCACAAAGAGAGGAGTCAGTTTGGTTTTCATGAGCTGTACTCGGTGGGTTGGACGCTCGGTTGAGACATTCACCCCCAGCGATCCTGGGCAGCGGCGTCGCTAGTCCTGGCCTCCAGCCAGCGCTCCCCGATCTCGGTAGTCTCCTTCTTCCAGAAAGGGGCACGGGTCTTGAGAAAATCGATGAGAAACTCACAGGCCCGGAAGGCGTCACCCCGGTGAACGGCGGTGACGGCCACCAGAACAATCGGCTCCAGAGGCCGCAGCTGTCCCACTCGATGGATCATGCACACCCCTCGCAATGACCAACGTTGCGCGGCTTCCCCGGCCATCGCCGCGAGGATTCGCTCGGTCATGCCGGGATAGTGTTCGAGGGTCATGGCCATGACCCGGTCTCCCTCGTTGAAGTCGCGAAGGGTACCAACAAAGGCCACCAGTGCGCCCGCGCCACTGTCCCCGGCCTGGAGCCGGGCTTGCTCGGCCCAAGGATCAAAGGGCTCGTCTTGAACCCGGATCTCGGCCTTCATCCGCCGGTCTCGGCCATGATGCGCACCAGATTTCGACATGCAGCGCAACCGATTGATTTTACAAGGTGTCGCGGCTTAAGTGGGTAGCCCCACGGGAATTACGAATAGACACCCCATCCCATTTGGGATAGAGCCATTCGAGCCAGATGGTATCCCCTGGATGAAACAGCGTCAAGCAAGGATAGTGCGCTACCAGAGCCCCGGCAAAGTCCAGCGGCTATCCTGTCTCACTCAGGCCGATCAAACGTAACGGGAGTTCGAGACGTCGGCTCAAGTATCGAGTTGCAACAGCGATGCACTCGGCCCCAGCTAGGCGTAGCAAGCTGATGGAGAGATTGCGTATCCCCGCCACAGGGCCACCCGCGTAAAGTCGCGCAGGTAGGCACCACGGGAAACCCAGGAAATGAGCCCTCAGGCCATTGAACACAGGGTTCACGCATCAACATTGCG
>JBAXSA010000192.1:0-5655 GCA_037130945.1 Pseudomonadota bacterium
ATGATTCACACCATCTTCCATGTCCCATACCCCATTTAGCCATTTATCTTGAGATATTATAACCATACCATTACACACAAGTTTGGCGACTCAGGAGAATCAAGGACTTGTGGAGCCTATGCGAGGGGCTTCCGAGGATATCTGCAAGTGGCAGGGGCCACCAGCGTAAAGTCGCGCAGGTAGGCATCACGGGAAGCCTATGAAATGACTAATCAGGCCATCGAACACAGAGTTCATGTATCGACGCTGCGCGACTTTACGCTGGTGGCCTTCTCTCTGCCCATCTCATGTCGCCTCTCGCCTCATGACAAAGCGCGCTACTACACGATCCGCAAAAAACCCGAAGAAAATCCAATCAGAGAAGAAGATCCCGTTTTTTACATCAAACCGGACGAAGAAAAACCACTCAGGAAAATCCAGTTTCATGTCGGCTAAAGAAGACCGCTTTCAGATCGGCCATGACAGCTACCCTGAGCTTGGAGATTGCGGAATGGATTCAGAGGTCGCCGCTGCTCGCGGCCAGCATGATGTCTTTCATGGCACTCATGACTCGCTCGGCATTTTTGCGCGTTTCATCCGGCAAAGCGCGGATCATGTCCGCATCCATCATCATGGATATGATCCATCGTTTGCCCTGAGCGTCTTCCACCAGCGCGATACGACAGGGCATAAAGGAAATCATCAGCGGATTGGCGGCGATCATCTTCTGTGCCGTGAAGCCGTCGCAGAAGTTGAAGATTTCCATGCGCTTGGACGACTTGCCGGTCAGCACCTCGATTTCCTTATACAGCGGATTGGCACCGACAAACTTTAGATTGTGTTGATTGGCGCGCAGCTTGAGTGAATCGACTGCATCTTCAAAACTGACTCCAGGTTGAATCTCGACGCGCGCGATCTGAACTTTGAGTTCAGTGTAGGAAAGTGCGGGTTTAGAATTTTCCGCCAGTGCCGATGGCAAGGTGCTGATGAGCATCAAAGCGAGAACGCCTCGTAAGTTGCGCATATCGTTTCCTTTCAGGTATCAGCCATGCCGGGATTGCCGGCAACGCCCTTGAACATGGGCAAGTTTGGTTTTGAAGTCTTAATGACTTTTTCGCTGCGCAGGTAGCGTGCCACCAAATCCCAGATCGGCTCTCCTCCCTTGTCTCTGGCTGCTTCGGAGACCGGAGCCCACCCTGCCACCTTGTAGGTCTTGTCGGCTTCCAGCAACTTGCCACCCAGGCGCATATCCTGGATGCGCTTGCCCATCGCCGCAGTGGGATCGCAAGTGTACTCCAGACCGCCCACCCTCACCATGTCACCGCCCTGCTGGTAATAGGGATCGGGATTGAAAAGATTGTCGCCGATATCTTCCAGCACCGCCTTGATCTGCGCACCGCTCATGGTGTTGAGCGTTGTGGTTGGATAGGTGATGGCGGTCTGGTTGAGCAGATCCTCCATTGTGATCGTGGTGCCGGGCAACAGCGTAGTGCCCCAGCGGAATCCGGGAGAAAAAGCGATCGGTGCATCCTTCTCGCGCATCAGCGCATCAAGTATCAATTGATCGAAGCTGCCATTGAAATTGCCACGCCGATAAAGCAGCACATCGGTGGTAGCCAGTTTTTCGACTAGCTTGTTTTCATAAGGCGCACGATGCTTCTGGATGATAGCCGACATGCCTGGATCTGCTGCCAACAGATTGGCAAAAACCGGCAGCAACTTGTAGCGGAAACCAGCCACCTTCCCTGCCTTGACTTCAAAATCCAGCACGCCGAGGAATTTCCCGTTGGAGCCGGCATTGGTGACCAGCGTACTGCCACCGGGGTTTTTTACTGTAATGGGTGCGGGTATGCCATCGTGGGTGTGGCCGCCAAGGATCACATCCAGGCCGCGCATACGAGATGCCAGCTTGATGTCCACATCCATGCCATTGTGGGACAGCAGCACCACTACTTGTGCGCCCTTCTTGAGTACTTCGTCGATATTAGCCTGAAGATTTTCCTCCTGGATGCCGTATGACCAGTCCGGGACAAAGTAACGCGGATGGGCGATAGCACTATAGGGAAAAGCCTGACCGATGATGGCCACGGGTATGGTGTTGATCTCGCGGATGACGTAAGGCTTGAATATAGGATCGCCGAAATCCGTGGTTTTGACGTTCTGTGCGACAACCTTGATTCTGCCTTTCAGTACGCCCTCTTCCGCTTCTTTCACCCGCTCAGCCCCATAGGTACACTCCCAATGCAGCGTCATGATGTTCACTCCCATCTCCAGGCAGGCGTCGATCATGTCCTGGCCGCGGCTCCATAGCGCCGTCCCGGATCCTTGCCAAGTATCGCCGCCGTCCAGCAGCAGCGCTCCCGGACGTGAGGAGCGGATTTGCTTGACCAGGGTAGCCAAGTGGGCGAAGCCACCCACCTTGCCGTAAATTCGCGCAGCCTCGATAAAATGGATGCTGGTGAGGGCATGGGCTTCAGGTGTGCCTGGCTTGATGCCGAAGTGTTTGAGCAGTGCCTCGCCAACCAAGTGAGGGGGGCGCCCTTTCATGTCGCCGACACCTAGATTGATGTGCGGCTCGCGGAAGTAGATGGGATTTAGTTGTGCGTGACAATCGGTGAAATGCAGCAGACTGACATTACCGTAGCGCGGCAGGTCATATATCTGCGCGGTGCCACCGGCAGCGTGGGCATCACTATTGCGAAGCAAGAAGCCACCCGCCGAGGCTATACCTAGTAACTGAAGGAATTCACGGCGGCTCATGCTCATGTGAATTTCCTTCGCTTTTAACTGCTAGTCCTTATTGACTGGCGATTCAGGATCCACTAGAAGTGCTACCAGGTTCTTGATCTGTGCTTCCGTCAGTATGCCCATATGACCAAAACGGGGCATGTTGGCGCAAAGTTTGTAGGCTTTTGCGTTGTAGATTCGCCCATAAGCGGAACGTTGGATTTCCTCAGAAGTGCCGCGATTTTTTCCATAATGCAGCAGGCTGGGGCCGATAGTGCCGTAGGCGATTTCCTTGGTTGAAAGTTGATGGCAGTTGTAGCAATTTCCGCCGGCAGGATCTTCTGGCTTGTCGCTCCATGTCATGCCTTTCCCGCTCTGTGCCAATTTTTCCCCGGCCTTCCAGTCACCCATATATTTTCCGTCAGCGGGCCATTTGATGGCCATTTCCTGTTCAGCTTGCAGACGTGCCTGGTCTTTACGGGGAGGATTGTCGAGAAACTTGGTGCAGATTGCCTGCACATCGTCCTGGTTAAGTCGCTCGACCTTGGCGATGCCCTTATCACGAAAATCCCTTTTAATGATCGCGATTGCCTTGGCATCAAGTTCCGCTTCAGCCTTCCCGGCTGCTTGCACCGGAGCGGCCAGAAAAGCCAAGGATAAGGTGATCACAAACCCAACAGCCAATCTTGCGTTCATCTTGGTTTCCCCCATAACACCTATTGTATTCATCAAAAATCCTCTGGTTGAAACCCCGTCCTTCAGGGCGGCAGTGTGAGTGCCGGTCTTTCCCGGCTGTCAGCGCGTAAAGGCCCAGTGACGTAGCCTTTCGGCTAACCCCCCTCGCCAATGTCACACGACGGCTACTCATTCCTGCGAATGAGTGGTTAAAACCTTCGGCGTCTTACCTTTCGCCAGCATGATCCCAACCTTTCAGAGCAACGGACTGAGGTAGCATCCGTTGGTGAGTCTTAATAACCTTCGTGTCACGTAGCTCCTTTTACCATCACTGTAAGGCGGGCTTAGGCTGGTCATAAAAGCTAAAAACCTTTCAGTCTCAAGCTCCGGCCTTTAGGCCGGGGTGTTATGACGTATATACTCTCCTAACGCTTGAGGCCAGGCCCTGTGTAAATCGCATCGTTGGCACTGTTCGCCATAAACATCGTAAGTGCTATCGTTACTTCCGAAGCATATTTTGGTTCAGGGAAACGTTGCTGGCGGAGGCAGTCATTCATGCGCCATTGAAAGGAGCGAAACAAACCCTGGGAAACACGGTAGGCAGGCCAAGTTGTATAAGCCGATTGAGCATTATCTTTATTATTAAAGTTTGGCAAGTCCTGCATACGAATGCGGATCTTGTCCTGGCTATGACAAGTGGAGCATGCAAAATCATATGGTCCGGCTCGGTAAGAGAAAACACGCTTGCCGATTTCGTAGGCTTCCCTTTCCTTAGGGTGCTTGAGCGAGACATTCATCTTCACACCTTTAGATTGACCCACCACATAAGCGACCAGAGATTCGACTTGTGGCTGGTAGTTATCGCCACCAAACGGCTTGGCGGTGATATCTTTTTCAGGAGTTCCCTGCAAAGTGGTCATACAGGTAATCAGGCGTGATTCCAGATCCTGGACTTGCTCGGTGTCAGCGAAATAACGCGGCAGCTCGGCATAAGCTCCCTTGACCACGCCCGCCCCTTTGCCGAGATTACATTTTTCCAGGCTGGCATTATTCGGTCCGCCTGGTTTTTTCCACAACTCTGCTCCGCGCATTTCATCAAATTCGGCCGGGTTTCCATCACTGATCATTTCTCGATATTTCGCAATTTCATCCGCAGCGTTACTCTCCGCCATCGCCGCAGAACAGTATGTCGCAAACGCAATAACCAGAATCGCGTTCTTCAAGGTGCTGGTGTTCATGTGTCTCCTCCGCATGAAAGACCGGCTATGTTTTCCGGCCAGAGTATATCGTCAACTGATTTCCACCTCGTCGAGACGGCTGTCGCCTGTGTTATCGACCCAATTGATTGAAACCTTTTCTCCTTGCTTGCCACCCTTGAAACGAAATACCAGATAGGGATTTTTTGAAACTGCTGTACCGAAATGCCCTTCCAGCACGGTTCTGCCATTATGCTGCGCCTTTACCTCGGTAATGTGCCAGGCTGGAACCGACTTGCCATCGGCATCCTTGCGCAAACCGGTTTCCATTTCGTGCTGCATCAGAACTTTGACTTCGGTAACGCCTTCCTTGACGGAAGCGCGGATCTTCATTGGGTTGCCCATGATTATTTCGCTCTTATCGTTTGAATAATTTCTTAATGTCGATCAACCACCACAGCCGCCTGCGGTGACCTTGACCTCCTTTGCGACACGATAGAACTTCCCATCGGCCTTCACCAGCGCGATCACCATGGAGGTTTCCCTCATCTTGACGCGGGTCGTGACAAAGCTTTCGGTTCCTTCAGGGAAGACGAAGTTGGCTGCAAGTACGAGGGGATTTTTTTCCACCAGGATGTGAATTTGTTCGGTCTTGGCCAGAGAGCTTTCCACCGTAACAGGCACCACCGCTCCGTTCTCGGCGATTTCGGGTACAGTCAGACGTATAGCCACGTTGCTTTCGGGGAGTACCACACCCAAAGCATCTAAAGCCTCATCCAATGTTTTGGCGTCGAAAGTGGATTTTCCATCTTTGGCTATAGCCATTCCGGGATGAAACAAACCAACTGTAGCAAGAATGCCAAGCAGTCCGAGACTTCCGCCCACCTTGAGTGCCTTGCGGCGTTCCAGGTTTATCAAGTTACCCCCCCCTCTCATTTATCGCGTTATCAGCACTTCTCTTGAGACACCGCAAAATTAATTGCGTGACAAAGTAGACATTGTAAGCTTGCCAGGGTCTATACCTATAACTCGATGTTCAAGTTTTTTTTGCTTGACAAGATGAAATAGGCGAAAATTA
>JBAXSA010000193.1:0-5643 GCA_037130945.1 Pseudomonadota bacterium
TCACGGCCGTCGCCAGGCGTTCCGCCACACTGCCGGACAGCACACCCCGCTCGATCCCGGTATGGATCAGCAATTCCTCCAGTTTCGTCGCGGCGGCATGAATGTCCATGTAACCATAGGAACCACTGCTGCCCCGCAACCGGTGAACTGCCATATGAAAAGCCTGTAGCGTTTCAGCCGATATCCCGGACTGATAGGCGGCCCACAGGGATTGGATCTCCTCGATCTTGCTCGGCAGCGAGTCCCCATAACGGGCGCGCAGCCTGGCCAACTGAACCGCTTTTGATGGCTTGAGTGTCGTTTGGGGGTCTTTTGACATCGTGGATTTTCCTTCAGACAGTCGGTCTATATATTTTTCCAGAGATCGCGCACCTGATCCGCGAGCGCCATGGGATCAAACGGCTTGGCGATCACCCCGATGGTGCCCAGGGCCTTGAGGTGTTCGACTTCTCGCGGCTGCACCTTGGCGGTGACGAAGGCGGTCGGCAGCCCTGCCAAACCCGGCAACTCACGCAGCCGCCGAAACGTGGTCGGGCCATCCATGCCCGGCATCATCACATCCAGCAAGACCAGATCAGTCTCTCAAACCACATGGGACGACTCCTTCCGCTTGCAAAGCCAGATGCGGCACACACCCGGCACGGGGGTGTCGTAGATCACCTCGTCCACGCTGTTCTCGATGATGTAAAGGCCAAAACCGCCTTCGGTGTCGCCACTGAAATCGGGTAGGGTGTCGTCCGGTGAGAAGGGTTCGCCCAGGTAATACAGACTGAGGTTCACCGCAGGATCGGTGTTTTCCAGAAAGACCTGCAGGGTGGCATCGGGCAGTGGGCATTTCACATGGCGGATGACGTTGGTCGCTGCCTCGAAGGCGGCCAGTGTCAGGGCGTCCCGGGCTTCATCCGGTAGTCCGGCGTCCAGGGCCATGGCAGCGATGGCCTGGCGGAGCAGCCCCAACTCATTGAGATGCCAGGCCAGCTCAAGGTGACTCGATACAGGGGCGAGCCCTGGCAAGGCATCCAATGCCAGGGCAATGCAGGTGCGGTCGTCTCCCAGGTCACCGTACGCTTCAAACTCGCGCAGGGTCTTGCGCACCACTTGCAGCAGGACCGGAACCGGAATTCTGTTTCTGTGCAGTTCCTGCACGAGCTGGCTCAGGCGCTCGATGCCGAATTCCTCGCCATTTGGGCGGCGCGCCTCGGTCAGGCCGTCGGAATAGAGAAAGACCAGCTCACCCGGATTAAGCTAGACGCCGTGCTGCCCATACTGTTCGTCCGCCATTACCCCAAGCGGCAAATTGTCTCCGGAGAGATGGCGGATGCCCTCGGGCCCGGATAGCAGGATGGGGGTATGCCCGGCATCGACGAAGCTGATCCAGTTCCGGGTCAGGTCGAAGCGGAGGTAGGCCAGGGTCACAAAACTTTCCAGCTGAATCAGGCGATGGCCGATCTTGCCGTGCAAGGCATTGATGAACTCGACCGGTTCCGGCATTTGCCCGGACGGGCTGAAGTGGGCGAGTTGCTCGGCGATGACCTGGTTCATCTGCTGCTTGAGCGCGGCCCCAATCAGGGCCGCCGGGATGCCCTTGCCCATGACATCGCCGATGGCGAGGTCAAAGCAGGTGGGACCATAGCGGAAGAAATTGTAAAAATCGCCATCGATGCCCTTGGAGGGTTCCGTGTGTACGGCAATCGTCAGGGCACCCATCCTGGCCGGTATCTCACCAAACAGGAGCGAGTGCTGGATCTGGCTGCCAATGGCGAGTTCGCGCGTTCGGGCACGGTTAAGCGCCAAGGCCATCTGGTGCAACCTCGAGACATCCGTGCGAATGGCGATGTACTGGTGCGGGAGGCCCTGATCGCCGAGCATCGGCACGATGGTCGAGGCCACCCAGTAGAGTTCGCCGTCTTTCCGCCGGTTGCAGATCTCGCCGTGCCAAACCTTGCCGGCCGAGATGGTGGCCCACAAGTCCTCGTAAAAGGCGGGTGAGTGCAGGCCGGATTTGAGGATGCGGTGGTTTTGCCCGAGCAGTTCGGCCTGCGAATACTGGCTGACCCGTTCAAACTTTTCGTTGGCATAAATGATATTGCCCTGTGGGTCGGCGATGCTGACGATGGCGTGCTGATCCAGGGCGAACTGCTGCGAGGCCAGCATCGCCGTAATGCGTTGCTGTTCCGCCTCGAGCCGCTGGCGTAAGCCAATATCACGGATGGAACCCAAAAAATACTGATGTCCGCTGCCCTGGAAGGGCACAATAGTGAGTTCGATGGGAAACTCGTGGCCGTCACGGTGCAAGGCCGTGATCTCGATACGCTGACGCAAGACCGGCCCCTCGCCGGTCTTGAGATACTGGCGAATGCCCTCCGCATGCGCCTTGCGATGCACCGGTGGCACGATGAGGTCACCCATGATGGCGCCCGTCACCTCATCCCTTTGGTAACCGAAGATAACCTCGGCGGAGGGATTGAAATCCTGTATGCGACCTTCCTCGTCAAGGGTGATGATGGCATCAAGCGAGGCCTCAAGCATCGCGCCCTTCCGTGCCTCGCTGTCCTGCTGAAATTTCCGCAAAGCCTCTTCGGCCTCCTTGCGCGCAGAAATGTCGCGCACAATCCTAGATGCGCCGACAACTTTGCCCTGGCTGTCAAAAATGGGAGAAATGCTGGCTGAGACATCGACCCGATGCCCATCTTTTCGGATCAGAACCGTTTCAAAAGGCTCGATTCGTTGCCCGTGCGCGAGGCTGACCAGAATCTTCGACTCTTCATCGGCGCGTTCCGGTGGGATGACCAGGTTCATCGGCTGGCCAATCGCCTCCTCAGCGGTGTAACCAAACAGCCTGCTCGCAGCCGGGTTCCAGCTGGTGATGAGGCCATCCAGGGTTTTGCTGATGATGGCATCGTCGGAGGATTCTATGATGAAGGCGTATCTGGCCTGAACCAGGGCCAGTGTTTTCAGAAGGTGCTGTTCTTTAACCCGCTCCAGCTCATCGCTCACACACTGCGCCAGATCGCGTAACGACGCCAGTTGTTCGGAACTGACCTGATGGGGTTGGCGGTCGATTGCGCACAGCGTGCCTACACGCAGCCCGCTGCTAAGCATAAGCGGTACGCCGGCATAAAAGCGGATATTGGGCGCATCCTGCACCAGCGGATTATCGGCAAAACGTGGGTCTTCCAGTGCGTTTGCCACCACAAGAACCTCCGGTTCCAGAATGGCGTGACCACAAAAGGAGATGTCGCGTGGGGTCTCGCTGACATTCAGCCCCTGGCAGGACTTGAACCATTGGCGCTCCGCGTCTATCAGGCTGACCAATGTGACCGGCACACCCATGATATGTTGGGCAAGGCGTGTCAGTCGGTCGAAGCGCTCCTCAGCAGGGGTATCCAGGATTTCCAGCGCTTTTAAGGCCCGCAGGCGCTCGGCTTCGTTATCCGGGAAGGGAGGTTTTAGCATGAGGCTCCGCTTACCGCGTGGCCAGGGCTTCTTCGCGTGAATTGTAAATGGCGAAGATGCGATGCATGCGAACCAGTTCAAACAGGGTCTGAACCGGTTTGGTCAGCGCAAAGAGCTTGAGTTGACCCTCTTTTTTGTTCATGGCCCGCAGGCAGGAAAGTAGTGCGCCAAGGCCGGAGCTGTCTACGAAATTCAGGGGACTCATGTCGATCAGCACCGCCTGGTGGGCATCGAGAATCGGCTGTAGCCCGTCCTTGAAGGCCTTGACGTTGCCCGCATCCAGGTGATCTTCCACAAAGGTGACGATGGCGCCCTGGCCGTCGTCAGTTTTCTCAACAGTGAGTTTCATGAATGTCTCCGAGTACCAAGGCTGCGCATCACTCGTACGAGGTACTGCCGCAGCAGTTTGAGGGTGTCGCCCACTTTACCATGCTGGACTTGCGCCAAGGCATCGCTGGCGAAGCGGGTTTCCGGGAAAAGGGCCTCTTCAGGCTGCAAAAGCGCCTCGTTCAGGAGTCCGCAGCGGCTCACGATGTACAGCGACCGCCACTCCTCCGGCAACTCACGAACCTCGGCCAGGGAACGTGGCGAGGGACCCACCAGGCTCAGCCGGCCGCGCATGACTTCACGGAGACCCGGATAAAAACTCTGATGAAAATGCCGGGCCCACCGCCGGCTGCCGTCGTCTTGCAGCGTGCTTTGGGGATTGGCCAGACTGGCCTCGATCTCGATAGGCTCGGCACCCCCCGGCCGGGGCAGCGTGACCAGGGTTTTCCGTGGGGGCGGGTCGCGTCTGGCCTGCCAATAGGTGAGTGTCTGCAGGGGGGCGAGGACAATCCACAGGGCCAGGGCGAGCCACGGGTCGCCCGCTGTCCCGCTACCGCTAGCTGTCGGGTCATGACGTGGCAAGGCGGAGAGTAGATGGCTGTCCGTAATCTCGATGACCGTATCGAGCCGGGTATTGGCGAGCCAGTGTTCCCGGGCTACGGCCCCCTCCAGTTCCAGCCCCTCGCCCACATAGGTGTTGGGCGAAATGACGCTGCGATGGAGATGGGCGTCACGGTCAATGAGCGCACCATCACCTATCACCACCTCGGGCCCGATGATAGCGCCAAAGCCAATCTTGACCTGCTGGCCAATCAAGAACGGCGGTACCAGCTGGGCGCCGGGATGGGTGGTGCAGCCGCGACCGATTCGCTGCATGGGTGATTCAGGGGATCCATCGGACAACAAACGGCGGTTGCTCTCAATGAGTGCGGCGGGAGTGGCTGCCGAGAGCGGCATGGTTAGCAATGGTTTCTCAATTGTTTCAACCTGCAAGAGACAGGCTTCCAGGGCGGCCTGGCGGGATTCAACGTCCTGGGCCAATAGCCAGGCACCCGTGAAAACGCCCCACCCGCCCCAGTGGGTCAGCGAATCCTGATTCCAGACAGCAGCCCGACCACTGCTTGTGGCTGGCAAGGCTTGAAACAGGGCGCTGTCCTCCCCAAACGGCAACCGGGTGGCGTTGGCCAGGACATAGCCAGGTTCGGAGGCGAGGTCGAGGCGGCGCATGATCTGACCAAACCGCTCCTCAGCCCCGGCGTGATGGTAGACCAGGCGACAGCCCCAGCGGGCACCCTCTTCCAGAAAGGCCCTAATAGGCAAGGGATGGTCGCCGAGTACAACATGGATCTGGGTGCAACCCGAACGCACCAGGCGCTCGACCACCCACTGCAACGCTGGCCGATCCAGAAATGGCAGGAGGCAATTCGGCACACCGAGGGGGGCGCTGTCGTGCTGAGGGTCGTCCCAGTCCGTCAGGAGGATGGCGGTATTCATCAGGAACCGGCTTGATGGCGCTTGCCAGACCACCAGTCCCTGGCAATCCGGAACAGAAAGACCAGGTTGCCGAGCAGGTAACGGCGCCAGAGGCGGCCAGGTTCCTGAAGCAGACGAAAGACCCACTCCAGACCCAGCCGGCGCATCCAGAGGGGCGCGCGCGGAATACGGCCGGAGTAAAAATCAAACAGACCACCGACCGCCATCACCAGTGTCGCCCCAGTGGCTTCCATGTGTTGCTGTATCCAGGCCTCCTGGCGCGGCGCGCCCAAGGCAACCAGCAAGACATCGGTTTCGGCGTCACGAATATTTTAGACATTATCGGAAACCCTTGTTAGCTTTTAAAAAAACATTACTAACCATACT
>JBAXSA010000194.1:0-5623 GCA_037130945.1 Pseudomonadota bacterium
CCATAAAATTCCTCTATAAACTGGTTATCATATTGAAATAATTATACTTTGTGACACAGGAAATACCAGAGAGCCTTGTTTTTCCACCTTCGAGCATGATCATCCGTCGCTGAATTCCTTTATCCATCCCACCTACATTAGGATCACTAAAATGAGTCAATTGCATGAGTTTTCTAATTCACCCGTAAAAGCGTCGAGCATCATCGGCACGGACGTGGTTAATCCAAAAGGTGACAACCTCGGGGACATCAAGGAAGTTGTCATCGACCCCCGTACCGGCAAGGTTGCATATGCTGTCGTATCGTTTGGAGGGTTCCTCGGTATGGGGAAAAAGCTGTTCGCAATCCCATTCAGCGCGTTCGAGTGCGACGTAACCAAAAACGAATATGTTCTCGATATTTCCAAGGAAAAATTAGAGGCAGCACCTGGATTCGACTCGGATCATTGGCCTTCGATGTCTGATGAAAAGTGGAACCGTGACGTATACAAGTACTACGGCCGTTCACCGTATTGGGAATAGCCTTTTTTCAGAGTAGGTTTCAGGCGAAGAAGTAAAGCAGCGCTTGCTTCCTGACAGCGTATTCCCCTGCAAGAAAGCCCCCGGAAGACTGGGGGCTTTATTTGGTTTTGCTTCCTCCTCGATAATTCTCTTTCTGGCAGCATCTGATCTTGCCGACCTTTGGCCTGGGGTCTGTTAGCGCTGCGAAGTATTCACGCGTCATCCTTGTCGATCACCACCCCAACCGGCCGACCGAAGGCATTACCTTCTTCGCTTAGAAAACCTGTCAGCACATCGATTGGTGCACCTGCGGGCTTGCCTCTTTCGAATGGCACGAAAATTACCTTGTAACCATTGTGCGGCCGGCGGTTCCACGAGCCATGCTGGCCGATGAACATACCGTGCCGAACCCGAAAGCTCACGTTGTTGAGCGCCTGAACCACGCGCCCATACGAATGAAAGGTCTTGGAGAGCTGATCGATGTCCAGCGCGATGTCGCCCCCCTGATCCACTGGGGCATGGAGGCTTGTCGAAGGGTCGGCGGTGCCTTGTGGCATTACTGGCTCGGGCAAGGCGGTGTGTCAGTCACAGCGGATTGGGCTTGATTCAGCGCAATATTCACCGTGCCATGAGTTATTGAGAAGTTACCCGTGGCGAGTCATTTCCATGCGGCAGAGAACGTACCAGGATGAATAATTCAGACCCTGATCAGTGCTGCCACAGGATGTGGGCGTCTTCCAGCGGAACCGCCACCCCGGCCTGGCACGGGATCACGCGCGCCGTGTAGTCCGTCGCCGGGCGGGCCATGGGCACCGCTGCACGATAGGCATAACCGTTGGTTGCCCCCACCAGCTGCCGCACAGGCTTCATCTCCAACAGCTCCGGGGGGCTACCGTCGGCAAAAAGCTCGACCCGCACGGCCTCGGGGTCGAGGTCGTCGAGATACACCTGGGCTTCGAATACATGCTGCTCGGTGCCGTTTTCAGTGACCGACTCCACCTTCATTTCACCGAAGCGCAGCGCAGCCCATTTTTGCTTCAGAGCTTGGCGCCACTTGACCAACGCCACGCCCATCGCGCCTTTGTCGGTGGCCCGTTCCAGGTAGGCCGAGGCCGCCGGGAGGTAGTGTTGCTCCGTGTATTCGCACACCGCGCGATTGGCGGAAAAGCGCGGCGTCAGGCGCGCCATGCTTTCCCGCATGCGCGCCACCCAGGCCGTGGGGATGCCATCCTGGTCGCGGGCATAGAACTCGGGGATTACCTCCCGTTCCAGCAGGTCGTAGAGCGCCTCGGCCTCGGCTGCGTCCCAGGCGGGATCGTCGCCGTGTTCCTGACCATCGCCCAAGGCCCAGCCCAGATCCGGGGTGTAGGCTTCCGCCCACCAGCCGTCCAGTTCGGACAGATTGAGGCCGCCATTGACCAGCACCTTCATGCCGCTGGTGCCGCACGCTTCCCAGGGTCGGCGCGGCGTGTTGAGCCAGACGTCCACGCCCTGTACCAACTGCGCGGTCAAATCCATGTCGTAGTCGCTGAGGAAGAGCACATGGGGACGCGCCTCGGACTGCTGGATGAAATGGAACCATTGCTGGATCAGGGCCTGACCTGACGAGTCTGCAGGATGGGCCTTGCCGGCGATGATGAGCTGCACCGGGTGTTGCGGATGGGACAGCAGGCGCAGCAGCCGTTGCGGGTCGTGCAGCAGCAGATTCGGCCGCTTGTAGGTCGCAAAGCGGCGGGCGAAACCCAGCGTTAGGGTATTGCTGTCGAACAGATGCCTGGCGGCATCGACTGCTTCGGGCGACGCTCCGGACGCCGCCAGTTGCAGGGACAAGCGTTCACGGGCGTAGTCGACCAGGGCCTTGCCGGCGTCGGTGCGAAATTTCCACAGATCGGCGTCGGAGATACGGCGAATGTCCTGCTCCAGGTTGTCAGTCGCACCCAGCCAGCGGTTCTTGCCACAGGCCTCGGTCCAAAGCGCATCGGCTGCGGCCGAGTCCCAGGTCGGCATATGGACACCGTTGGTCACGTGACCAACAGGCACTTCATCCGCCGGCCAGTGCGGAAACAGCGGCTCGAACAGGTGTCGGCTTACCTTACCGTGCAGGCGGCTCACTCCATTCACCGCGCCGCTACCGCGGATCGCCAGATAGGCCATATTGAAAGGCTCCGTAGCATCGTTCGGATTCCGGCGGCCCAGAGCCAGCAGATCGTGCAGGGCTATGTCGAGCCGCCGCTCGGCATAGCCGACGAGGTATTGTTCGATGAGCGCCGGTGTAAAACGATCGAAGCCGGCGGCCACCGCCGTATGGGTGGTGAACAGGTTGCCCGCCCGGGTGACGGCCAGGGCGGCCTCGAAGGGCAGCCCGTTCTCCTGCATGAAGCTCCGGGCGCGTTCCAGCACCGCGAAAGCCGCGTGTCCTTCGTTGAGGTGGCAGACTTCCGGTTGGATGCCCAGCGCCGCAAGCAGTCGCCAGCCGCCGATCCCGAGCAGCATTTCCTGTTTCAGGCGCAGCTCCGGTCCGCCGCCGTACAGTTGACTGGTAATGCCTCGATGCGCGGGGTAATTCGCCGCGTCGTTGCTGTCCAAGAGGTACAACTTCACGCGGCCAACCTGGACCTGCCAGGCACGCAGCCAGACCGAGTAACCGGGCAAGGCGATCTCCAGGCGCAGCCACTCGCCGTTGGCCTGGCGCAGCGGCGTGATGGGCAACTGGCCCGGATCGTTGTAGGGATAGAGGGCCTGTTGCACACCATCCTTGTCGATCACCTGGCGAAAATAGCCTTGCTGGTAGAGCAGCCCCACGCCGATCACCGGCACGCCCAGATCGCTGGCGGCCTTGAGTTGATCGCCGGCCACGTTGCCGAGCCCGCCCGAGTAAATGGGCAAGGCTTCGCTCACCATGAATTCCATACTGAAATACGCGACACAGCTTAGCGGCGCTTGCGGGTGGATCCGTTGAAACCACGCCGGGGCCGCAACGGCATCCCGCCTGGTTTGCACCAGGTCGTCGATGTTCTTGCGGAAAGCGGGATCGGCCAAAACGCCCTGGAGTTTATCGCGTGAAATGGTCTGTAGGACGACCCAGGGGTTGTGGGTGAGCTTCCACAGCACGGCATCCAGCCGCCGCCACACCTGGTCGGTGGCGTGATTCCAGGACCAGCGCATATCCAGGGCAAGCTCGGACAGGGTATCGAAGCCCTCAATGTCCGTGAACAGAAGAGGTTGCTTGGGATGATGGATGGGTGTCTGTTCGTTCATGGTTTCTCCTCTGCCTCTGTCCCCGATGCCGCCAGGGCGGTACTGACGATGGTCTGTGCTTCGGACTTCAAGCCGCGTAATTCATCCGCCAGCAAGGTGTTGGCCCGGGTTTCCATCCAGTGCGTGACCTCGTTGCCGGCCGGTCCGCCGTTGGGCGGGTTGTATTTGAAGCCGCCGCTGTCGGGCGGATTGTGCGAGGGCGTGATGACGATAGCCGTCCGCCAGACCCGTCATGCGGCCCTGGTTGCAAGTGAGTATGGCGTGGGAAATCACCGGTGTGGGCGTGTATTCGTCGTGGGTCGCGAGCATCACCTCGACTCCGTTGGCGGCCATGACTTCCAGCGCACTGACATAGGCCGGTTCGGACAGCGCGTGGGTGTCGATGCCGAGAAACAGCGGGCCATCGATGCCCTGCTCACGCCGGTAATCGCAAATCGCCTGGCTGATGGCCAGCACATGCCATTCATTGAAGCTGTGATCGAAGGCGCAGCCACGATGTCCGGAAGTGCCGAAGGCGACCCTTTGCGCGGGCACGGTGGCGTCGGGTCGGTTACTGAAGTAGGCCGTGATGAGTCGCGGCACATTGACCAGTGACGTGACCGGGGTGACCGGGGCGAGTTTGCCCGCCAATGGATGGATGTTCATTGTCATGGGATGGGTCTGTCTTTTTCAGGGTGTGCCGGGGCGCGCAATCGGGTCAGCAGGCAGGGCAAATCATGCTGTAGGTATCGCAAAGCCGCACCTTAAATCGGCTGCACAAAGCCCGGTAGGAACTCGGATAACCGCTGTTGGCCTTCCGCACCATGTCCACCGAGAGAAAGCGCAGGCTATTGATGCAATGCTGGTCGAGGTGGGTTGCGCTGGTCATGGTGGTCCGGCTCCCCCAGGTTGGCACTGCGTCAGCGCAGAGCTCTTGGAAGCGATGCGCTCAATCAGCTCGTTCCAGGACTTGGCGAAAGATTGCGCGCCCTCGTGCTGGAGTTGGGCCGCGAGCGCCCCGTCGTCCACGCCTGCCCGGGCAAACTCGGCGAGCACTTGTTCGGCGTCGCCGCCGTCGGTCGGCAAGACGCCTGTCACTGAACCGTGCGCGGCAAAGGCGAGCAGCGTTTTCTCGGGCATGGTGTTGATGGTGTCCGGCGCCGCCAGGGCCTCGATGTACCAGGTGTCCTGAGCGGAGGCATCTTTGGTCCCGGTGCTCGCCCAGAGCAGGCGCTGCGGCTGGGCGCCAGCGACAGCCAGTGTCTGCCAGCGCTT
Source organism: Pseudomonadota bacterium (assembly GCA_037130945.1). Taxonomy (GTDB): domain Bacteria; phylum Pseudomonadota; class Gammaproteobacteria; order Chromatiales; family Chromatiaceae; genus JBAXSA01. The sequence goes on from JBAXSA010000194.1 coordinate 5,012, forward strand.
TGATGCCAGCAGTTCGCGGTAAGCCTTATAGGTACGTTTGGCGATGGCGATGCCGAGGTGGTTGCGAAGCGCCTGCGGCACCTTGTCCTTGACGGCGACGTCCCATCGGCTGATGAAGATCGATGCCACCGACCCGACCACTGGATCGAGACCGTCGGCGATGCGCCGTTCGATGCCGCGCATGTAGGCTTCGGCGGCAGCCAGGTAGTGCTCGCGGGAGAACAACAGCGTCGCATTCACCGGCACACCAGCGAAGATCGCCTCTTCGATCGCGGCAGTTCCCGCACGGTTACCAGGAATTTTGATGAAGAGATTGGGGCGTTGCGCCTTCGCATGCAGTTGCAGCGCCGCGTCAACAGTGCCTGCCGTGTTGTCTGCTAGCAAGGGCGACACCTCCAGTGAGACCCAGCCATCAACACCAGCGGTCGCCTTGTGGACTGGAAGAAACAGATCGGCGGCCTGGGTGAGATCCTCCAGCGCCAGTTCGAAGAAGAGATCCTCCCCCGACTTCCCGGCCAACGATTTTTCGCAGATGGCGGCGTCGTAGAAATCGGCATTTCCGATGGCCTGATCGAAGATCGTGGGATTGGATGTCAGCCCGGTCACGGACAG
>JBAXSA010000195.1:0-5610 GCA_037130945.1 Pseudomonadota bacterium
CCCGCTCCGCCGCTCTTTATTGCTTGCCCGAGGGGGATCGGGAGAAGGCCATGACCTATGCCTGGGGCATGCTCGACAAGCGCAACCAGGATCCCGGCCACAAGGGGAGCGAAGACCCGGTTGCCCAAGTCTTCGGCTATGCCAAGGGCCACAAGGAGGGCGAGTCTCGTATCGGTCTGCTGTCTTTCCGCGATGCCGACATCCTGGCCTGTCCGGTGCCCACCATGGGTGGTCCACGCTGGATCACCACACCAAGCCGTCTGGAAGCCGCCGGGCACAAGCCGATCAAGCCGCTGACCGACCCGACCCGTGTGCGGGCGCGGGGTCTCACCGATACCCGCATCAACTTGGGCTGGTTGTTGCTGGAGGTGGAAAAGAGCGAGGATTTTGGCCTTCCCGCAGGCCTTGCCGAGGTGCCCGGCATGAAGCATGTCGAGAGCAACTTGGTGCTGGTGCATGACGATCTCTTTCCCTCGCTGGTCAATGCCAATCTGGAGACCCGCACCTCGGTGTCAATCGACTTCGAGACTGGTGCCGCTGCCGAAAGTCTGCTCTTTACCTACGAGGCCACCCCGCGTGGCACCCTGTTCCGGGGTGGTATCGACTTCGATTTGGCTCGTGCAAAACATCACGGGATTGGAATCGACACCACACAACAGTTGCTACGCGACGCCCTGGGCCTGGCCTGCCGCCTGGGGCTGGGCGGGATGACCACGCGCGGCTTTGGCCGGATGCAGGAACACCTGATGGAGGACGCCCGATGATCGCCCTGGAACCTCTGTGCGCACTGGCCGCCAATACGATGTCCAACGGCTCCGGTCAACCCAAGGAATCCGAGAACACCATCACCAAGGCGCTCATGGTGCTGTCGGAACAAGGGCTGTATGCCTTCGGCCTGTTCCTTGCCACGCGCAAGCGGAAACAGGACGAGGAACCTGCCAAGGCCATCCATCGGGCAGTGTGCGACTTGTTGGCCAAGGCCGGTCTGGCACCTGTGGAAAAAACCAACAGTTGGCCAGACTATTACCGGGAGCTGACCCAGCAACGGGAGGGCAAGGAAAATGAAGCCACGGCCTTGCGGCGTGTTCTCCTGACCAAGCAGGTGGTTGAAATGGCACTCACCTACGGACGTTACCACGCCAAGGCTCTTGGCAACGCCAGCGGGAGCTAGCCATGCGCTTCATACGCTACACGCTGGAACCACTGACCGATCTTCATCTGGGCGCTGGCCGGGCCGGGATGGTGATGCGCAACCTGGGCTTTGTGCCGGGACATCTGGTGGGTCACGCCCTGGCCAGCGTATTGGGCGCGGCCCGGGGTGCCCGCCCGGAGGATTTTGCCTCGGCCCTCAAGCTGGTTAGGGAACGGCTGCGCCTGGGGCCTTTGTTCCTGATCGATGACAAAACCCAGGTGTTGACTCCCCGACGGCATCGCCGGGAGATCGAAGAGCGCCATCTGCACGGGCGCACCCAAGTGGCCCTGGACAGTTTTTCGCGTAGCGCCGCCGATGGTGCCCTGTTCGAGGTGGAAAGCCTCTCCGCCCGGGTGCTGTCGGGCACGCAACGGGGACAACTCGCCCGCTTGGCGGGTGGCCTGTGGTGCGAGGATGAAAAGCTCGACGGCATCCCGCTGCGGGATTGGTTCAATCGCCTGTGGCTGGGCGGTGAGCGCAAGAGTGGACACGGCCGGGTGCGGGTGGTGGAAAAAGGCGGCTGGGCACCCAATGCCGCCGCCTATCCCGGGATTGTGGGCACCATCGAAGCCAGGGGAATACGCCTGGACAAGGGGGTTATTCTGCCTGGCCCGGCCTGTGATGGGGTGGAGGATGCGCCACTGAGGCCCTGGGTAGGCCGTCTGCATGATCCCGTCCAGGGTTTTGGCCGACGCCTCTCGCCGCCGGTTCTGGTGCGGATGGATGGCCGTGTGACGAGTCCGGCCCGCTTCCAGATCGAACCCGGCGAGGCCGGCTGGTGCTGTTGGCGTACCCTGCCAAAATAATCCACCATGCCACTTCCCGCCTATGGTCTCGAAGCCCACGGCCTGCGGATCACCCTGCGGGCTTCCCGGCCTTTGCCGCATCTGGGTTTTCATGGCAGTTGGGCGCGCGGGGTGCTGGGCCATGCCCTGTTTCGCGCCGTTTGTCCCCATCCGGAACCGCGCTGCGCGGGGTGCGGATTGCAGGGCGGCTGTGCCTGGGCGCAAGGTTTTAAGCCGACCGTCCTGCCGGGTTGCCAGCGACTGCCTGGCTATCTGGTGCATCGGGTTTACCTTGACGAGGGTTCGCCGCAAGCCGTAGTGGATTTGATATTGATTGGCCAAATGGCTCGGGAGGCCGGTTCCTGGATCTCGGGTTTGATCCGATTTTTGCCCAGTCTCGACCTGGCTGGAACTGGCCCCGGGCAGTTGTTACAAGTTTCTGATCTGTCCAGCGGCGCGATGTTGTTTTCGGCGGGTCGCCTGCGTTCGGGGGCATCTCTTACACCCCTCAATCCATCACCCCCACGAGGCGAGGTCTTGACCCTGACTCTCCACAACCCCCTAGTCACCAAACATGCCGGCGGCGACCCTCTGTGGCCCGCCCTGCGAACCCGTCTGCAACGCCTGGTGAATGATTTTGGCAATGGCCAGCGCCTGCCCCAGGATCTACCCTGGCACGTCGTGGCGGCCTCCTTGCACACCGTGACCATTCCCCGAGGCACCGACACCCGGCGCCCCATCACCGGCTTAAAAGGCACACTGCGCCTGATAGACGTCACCTCGTCAGGCCGCGATTTGCTGGCTGCGGGTACCCTGCTACACGCCGGGGCTGAGGCGGTGATGGGATTTGGCACCTTCAGTTGGAGGGAAGCAGACGCGGATTCTCCTCTCTCACCCCAACCTCCAGGAACTCAATCATGACGGATTCCGCGACCCCCACCCCCACCGAGTCCCCGGAACTATTCCACAGTGAAGACATCCAGAGCCAGAAACGGCGAACCGAGATCGAGCGTCAACTGCGAGGCGTGACTTGGGAGATGGAAGTCACCTCGCTCAACACGGATAAGGGTTTTGGTTTTTTGAAACATCTGGCCTTTCCCGGGAATGTTTTTTTCCTGACGGACAGACTACGAAATGCCGGGACTATTTCGAGGGGCAGTTCCATGAATGTCGAGGTGATGACCCTTTGGAACAACACCAAGCAGGCATGGGGCTTCGCGGTAAAACAGGGAGAGCCGGTTTCACCTCTCCAGACCATTCTGAAAAAACTCGAACACTACGCCTCCTGGGATCAAGACGCCGGAGAGGGCAACGTCAGGGATCTGGTGGCGCAGGGGTTGAGCTTCGACCCGGCCAGTCAGTCCCGGATGGATCAGGCCATTGAACGGGGACACGAGGCGCGAGATTGCCTGGTGTCTTTTTTCCAACTGGGCAGGCAGGGGCTTTTTCCCAGTCCCGAGTTTGACGGCGCCCTGGCGGATCTGCGCGAGCAGCGCCCCGATCTGGTTGATCGGGCCATGGAAAAGGGCAGGCGAGGCGCCGCTGCGGGAACTCGCAAGCTGGAGTCCAGACAACGACAACTGGATGGCGAAACCCTGTCCCAGGTACGCCCCCCGCCGCCGGTGTCCTCGGGGTGGCATCCTCGGGATATCCGCGCCTTGCAGCCACAGGCCGCCTGGACGTTGTTGATTGATGAAACCGGCACCGAATTTGGCCGTGGCGCGGAAGACTTGCCCGCTCATGATCGTGCCCTGGGACGGGTGGTGGGTCTGCTGATGCCACAGAATGGCCATCGGTTGCCACCGCAGAAAATGGGCTGGCACGCAGTGGATCAAAGCATCGACGAAATCGACCGAGTGATTCAGTCCATTCTGGACGCGCCGGTGGGGGTCTTGGGGATTACCGTCCACCAACTCCCGGATGCGCCCGGGGAGCGCTGGGCCTTTGGGGTGGTGCGAATGGTGGATCTCGTATTGCGGTTGATGCCCATCGAGGGGCCGACCCGTCTGGAAGTGCTGATTGAACAGCGTGGCGAATTCCGGAGCGGCGCACAATGGCCGGCGGTCGCGGAACAGGCCCGCTTGCGCCTGGCCGAGGCCTACCCCGAGCGGGGACAGTGGATCGATCTGAAAATTCGCACCATCGCCAAACAGGAATCGCCCCATAACGGCTGTGTGGATGCCTTGGCGTTCATCTTTTCCGGGGCTTCCCCTCATTCCCGCGCCTGTCTTGCCAGCAGCGGTCTCGCCGGCACCTGCTTGTTGTCGGGCGACGCCGAGACCCTGACGCGGAGCCTGGAATAGCTCGACCGGGGACGCACCTTGGAGGGGCGAGATTGGGCGGCATTGCTGGCCCAGACCGACGCAGCGCAGCCCTCCAACCTGCTCGCCACCCTATTGCAGCGGCTCGGCGAGGCGGCCCGCGCTGATGAGACCCTGTGGCGTCGCTATCTTGATCAGGTCATGGGCCACTTTGACAGCCGTGCCCTGGATCTTTCCATCCTCGGACGGCAGGTTGAATGGTTGCAGCGGTGGGTGCCTGGCCAGCAAGCCCTACCGCCTTCGTTGCGCCTGCTGTGGCTGACTGCCCAACTGGCCCGCGCCAACCACATGGGACAGACCGAACAGCCCTGGCTGAAGGAAATGACCGCACTGGCCAGCCACCTGATGGATGAAGACGCCCGGCTGGTCTGCCGGGCCGAACTCAATCTGGCGGTCACCGCGACCAATCGCTACGATTTTGAACAGGCCGGCGCTTTTCTACGACGCTGGAATCCCTCCGAGACCCGCGTTGCGGCAGGCCTGCGGTATTGGGGACAGGTACGCTCCAGTCTCGGCCAGCACGCCGCCTTCCGGGGCGATCTGGCGGCGGCTGCCGGATTTTTCGACGAGGCGCTGGAGAGTTTTTTCCGGCTTTCCGATCCCGAACAGGGCCGCCGGGAAACCCGCCAGACGCTGACCTATCGCGCCATTGTTCTGATGGACGACCCCGCGCACGACGCCAAAACGGTACGCGAGGCCGTGGCCGCCGTCACCGGTTCCCTGCCAGAGGCCATCGTCCGGCTGGCTCGCTCGACTGCCAACGTGGACAAATATGCCCATCACCTCTTGCTGCGCTGGTTGATTCATCGCCCCGAAGCCGCCGCCGCGAGAACCTATCTGGCTGGTCGTGGTCACTGGGATCATGACGAGGGTCACCCCTGGCCATTGATCCAGCTCTACCGTGGTCTGTTGCTGCATCCGCAAGATCCGCAGAGCGCCCGAAGGTTAGTGCTGGTCGGATTCACCCTAGCCGTGGCACCAGACAACGGCCCTGTGGTGCAACTCATCGGCGCTTGCTGCCGGGCAATTGCCGTCGGTTGGGGCGAAACCTGGCCAAAGTCAGAAACCCTGCTGAGTACACTGGAACAAATCCTGCCCCTGGCTGCCCCGCGTATCGCCAAAGTACGGGCGTACCTTGTTCAGCCTGGCAATCCCCTGACACTTCTCCGCGACGTGCTGCCGTTCAACTTTCGCTGATTTTCTGAGGCTTGCCGGGCATGACCAATACCTCAATGGTTATGCCGATAAACAAGCCACAAAGCCCTATTAGCGGGCGGGTGTGTGGGCCCTACTCAGACGGGTACCAACGAGA
>JBAXSA010000196.1:0-5581 GCA_037130945.1 Pseudomonadota bacterium
CAGGCCATCGAACACAGAGTTCACGCATCAACATTGCGCGACTTTACGCTGGTGGCCGAAAAACTATAGGCGGCTCAAGAAGTTTGGGCACATCCCGTCTGGCTGTTGCTGACCGAAAGGGATTGATTCCAGACAATACCGGCGTTCTGAAAATTCTTCCACAAGCGCTTCCAGAAGAGTTCCCCCGCCTTGGTGCAGATGGGCGCACCGTCGGGCTTACCCTGAACATAGATGCGTACCCGGTAAATCGACATCTGTGTTTCCCCCACATTGCCCACACCCAGCAATACCAATGTCACAGCCGGCGCGCCAGCTCGCAGCATGACATGCGGATTATCGGCAATGGCCGCCTTGATCAAGGGCATGATCTTGTCGGGATCCTGCCGGGGGTCGACATAGACCCTGTACTCACACAGGAATCCTGATTCGGTGCGCGATAGATTGTGCAATTCCATCTCCGACAGCTTGCCATTGGGGATGCGCACCAGATGCCCGGACTCGTGCTCGATCAGCGTAGTACGCCAGGTGATATCGACGACCTTGCCCTTGATGCTGACCTTGCTGGCTGTGGTGATCCGGATCTTGTCACCAATCGCAAAGGGCTTTTCAAGGTTGAGGATGATGCCCGAAAAGATGTTGGCAATATTGGCCCTGACGGCCAGACCAATGATCATGGCGCTGAGACCGGTGGTGGCCAGTAGGCTGGTGACGGTCTGACCAAAAACATAGGCGACAACACCAAAGAGCGCAAACACAAAGATGGCGGAGGCCGTCAACAGGCGAACGATATTGGGAATCTTGCGTTTTGTCCGCAGTTCCAGTGGCACCCAGACAAATCGCTCCATGGCAATGGCCATCAACCAGGCCGGCATGAACCAGTGGGCAACGTTATAGGCCGTCCAGATATTGTTGACAACACCCGAGGTGGTGTAGAGCAGGGCATAATCCAGTGACAGATTGCCGAGCGATATCAGTAGCAAGGGCCAGGAAATCACACGCAGAACAAAGGTTTGGACACGCCAATAGTGTTTCTCGTAGCGTCTGTCCAAAAAAACCGCCAGGAAGGCCCCAATCGTCGCAAAGATGGCGATGTCCTTAAAAAATTGACTCGGGATGACATCGCGAGCCCGGATCATGTCGGGCTTCAGAATCACCCCCATCTCGACCCGCGAGAAATCCGGCGACGGCCGCCCAAAACCCACATAATTGGGATCTCCAAGCGAGCTTCGAGAGATCAAATCCTGGGAAATCCAGGCTTTGTCGATGATCCATCCCGGGGCACCGGCCAGGAGGTTGCTGCGGCTGAGTATGTTGATCAGGGGGTCGGACAGGTTGGTGTTGGAATACAGGAAGTGCCCGATGGAATGCAGGAGATTTGCCAAAAAGTCCTGGATCCCCACCTCTCTGGCCGTGGCAATGTCGGAGCCTCCCAAAATGCCTTGCAAGGTGGCGTTGTGGGTCATGCCAAGGCCCAGCACATCGTTCACATACATGAGATTGTGACGGCTCAACAGCCGATGGTGAAAGGAGATCCCCACCAGTTTGGTATCAAATGCGCGTGCCACCTCAGAAAAATTCATGAAGAATTTGCCTTTGATGCGATAGGCTCGATACTTGATGTCGCCGATTTTCACGTCTTGTTCGGGCTTTTCAATGCGAATGGGCGAGACCGCATTGGTAAAGACGATATCTTGGGGCTCGAAATCGCCACGCCAGCGAAACCAGATCAGGAATTCAAATTCAATGGTTCGGTCGCTGATATTCAGCGCGGTGATGTTATAAGGCCTCGCGCCGGTATAGACGACATTGGTGCGGTACATAAAACGGTCATTGACATACAGGGCGCGGCCTTCGACAAACTGGTGGAGCAGGTTGCCGACGCCTTCCTCGCGGATGGGCACGAGTTGCGTCAGGGTCGAGATCAGGTCGATGCCATCAAAGGTACCCATCAGGGGGGGATGGATGTCCCGGCCTTGGGCGTTGAGGGTGATGGGCCCGTTGAGACCCTCGATGACGGGCCGCGAGGCGGGTACTTTGGACACTTGATCGAAGACCCGTGTACGCAGAACCTCTTCCGGAATCCTGGCTACCGGGCCGGTTTGCAGCGTTTTTAAGACCACCCGGGCGGCGTTGCTGCCATAGGCGGCGACCCAATCCGGAGCGTGCCGGAACTGGCTGATAAAATTGGTTCTAAAATCCTGGGCGAGCTGCCCGGACACATCAAACAGCATCGGTACGGTCAGTAGGCTACCCGTCACGGCGGATTCCACCGAGGCCGGCCCCGTCCATTCCCGCTTCAGGGTTTCGATGAAGGCATCGGTCGCAAAACCGCGAGTGCCGGCGATGGGATTGCGAACACCCTGACGACGCAATCCCATCACAGCCCGGGCACTCATCGCCGGATCGGCGATCACCAGAACCGTACCCGGGAGCTTGCCATCGATCAGTTGCCGGGCGGCGGCCTCCAGCGGTTTGGCGAGATCCGCCGAGTCTCGCGGCAGTGCCCAGCGATACAGCACCTTGGTGCCGAAACGCTGCAGGGTTTCATCGAAGGTGTTGGCCAGGGCTTCGCCGCGTGAAGAATCTTCATACAGGATATGCACGGTCTTTTCGCCGTTGACGTTGCGGATATAGTTGGCCAGAAATCGCATCTCATAGCTCTCGTCGGCCAAAAGACGCCCGGCGGCGGGGGTCTCCGATGCGCTACGAGAACCCTGGTCTGCGGCCAGCGTGATGGCTCCCAATTGACTGGCGGCATAGATGGGCTCGACCGCTGACAGGGCCGCCGAGCGGGTATGACCAATGACCGCGATGGCTCCGGCACGCACAGCCTCCGTCGCCGCTACCCGGGCACGTTCGGGATCGTTGCCGTCATCGAAGGCCACGACGCTGACCTTGCGGCCATCGAGTCCGCCCGCCTGATTGATGGCCGTCACCTCAAGTTCCACGCCCTCACGAATCGCCTGCCCCAAGGCGGCCTCATCGCCAGTCAGGGGTGCGACCACGGCAATGCGCAGCGTGGATCCTTCTCCCCGGCTTGAGACAACAATATCCATGATGAGGATGGCAACGGCGGCCATGGCACCCGCCGCCAGAAGAATCAGCATGAATAATCGGGCCTTGGGCAGCGCGGAAAGACCGGCCAGCAGGTGTTTTATCTTAGCAATCATTAGGTTCTTTCCCGTTAGTGGTAAAAACAGGGATGTCATTATTTTAGTAAATTATCACATATCAAAAATCGCGACAGTCTACCGGACGCCTTCTCCCGATTCTTCCAGATGGCTGGGCAGGGATCGCAACAGGGTGGAATTAGGCATGGAGTGTCATCGAGAGTCTGAGGGCGATATTGGCATGTTGGGTGATCTGCCTAAAACCTTCAAAGTGCTTTTGTGTCATGGGATGATGACGCACGGCGCGGTCGCAGTAAAACAGACCGATAACCCGCTTGTTCGCGCTGATGGGTGAGATAAAGCATTCGTGGCTGCCAAAATGCGTCCGGAACATGGGGGTGTAAAATTGAGAAAAATGCGTTGCGGGATCCGGTTTGGCCCAAATGCGTTCATTGCGATCCACGCACAAGGATATGAGGTGATGCGGCATCACCGACACAGGGATTTGCAAAGGGTTGCGCGTGGCCAATGGAGGCCAGCCCAGGGCGGTTTTCTCCTTGACGAACTTCCGGTCTTGTGTAATTAAGGCAAAGAACACGCGATCCATGTCCAGTCCCCGATAGATCCCCTCGGCGATCATCTGGAAGACCAGATGAAACTCGGTGGAATCTCCCCCCAGCATATCCGTGATATCTTGTATGAACGTCAACAGGCCTTCTTCGGTTCTTTCTGGTGGTTCAGCCAGAGTGGCCGCGACATGATTGGCCTCTGGAATAAATGCCGCAGCCTCTCGCGCCCCAAACCGGTTGGCCAGCAGGATGGCGCTTTCGGCATTGACTTTTACCTGGTTGAAGAGTTGTTCCTCAGTTTTATCAACCAGTTTGGACAATTTGTTTAGGCTGTTCTTGATCTCTGGCGTCTCCCAGCCCTGGATGGCGTATTTGGCCACTTCACACGCAATTTTGACGATTTCCGCCTGCTTCGAAGCCGTCGTGGCGGAATAGCCCTCCAAAACCGTCTTTCCGAGTTGCCAGGACTTCCCCAGACTCGCGCCGAATTGTCTCAATGTAAATCCCAACACCTGCCGCTCTGCTTTTTCGGAGTCCATACCCCGATCAATGAGCTGATCGATGGCATCGCCGACCTCTTCTTCAAAGCACCAGAAGGCCACATGACCAATATTGTGCAGCAGACCGGCAATGAAGACTTCCTCGGGCACGGGCGGCTTGGCATTCATGAGGAGGGCAAAGGACTTGGCCTGCACGGCAGCGTGTAGGGCCCTGGCGATTTCCCGGTTGACGTGCTGTTTGTTGCGCTCGGAGAGAATGGCCTCGATGAACGAACAGGCAATGGCAAGATTACAAATATCCTTCAAGCCAATCAGTGAAATGGCGCGTGTAATAGTGGCAATAGGCTGACGGTTTGGATTGTAATAGGCGGCATTGCTGACCTTGAGGATTTTTGCGGTCAGGGACTGATCTTCCAAGATCACGCTGGACAATTCCGAGGCACCGCTTTTATCGTCGTCCATGACACTTTTCAGACGTTTGACGGTATTGGAGAAGATTGGCATTTCCTTTTCCTTCAAGGAATGCACCCAATCCTCCAGGTTTTTTGGATGGCTAGCAGTCTGTGGGGTATTTTCAGAATTCACTTTTCTTTGTATACCCTATCCAGGAGGGCCGTAGGCCAGCCTTCTGCCGTGTGAGCCATGTGAGTACGCCCTAGCCCTTGCCATAGACGGGGATAGCCGCCCCCGTGACAAACGCCGCTTCTTCCGAGACCAGAAAGCGAATCACGGCGGCTATGCCCGCTGGCGGTACCCACAGAGTGGTGTCAGCATCTGGCATGGCTGAACGGTTTTGTGGCGTGTCAATGGTGCCGGGCAGTAGGCAATTGGCGGTAATGCCCTGGTGTTTGAGTTCCGCCGACAGGGTTTCGGTCAGGGTGATGACCGAGGCCTTGGCGGCACAGTAGGGGCCCATCTGGGCACGTCCTTCCCGGGCGGCCCGTGCTGAAATGGTGACGATTCGCCCCCAACCCGCTGTCAGCATGGCGGGCACGGCTGCCCGGCAGATCTCAAAAAGGCTGCGGAGGTTGACATCAAACATCCGCTGCCAATCATCCGGAGTGGTCTCATGCAAGGCGGGTCCCATGCTGAATCCGCCGGCCAGATGGATCAGGATCTGTAAGCCGCCAAAACGCTCCCCGGTCTGCATCACAAGATTTGCAACAGCCGTAGGGTCGGTGAGTTCGACGGGGACAATGAGCTTGCCGGTACTGGGTGGCAGATCCTCAAAGACAGGGCAGGGTTGGCGTGGAGACACCGCCAGAACCAGGCGCATGCCAGCTTGGGCCAGGGCCAGGGCTGTGGCGCGGCCAAGGTTGCCGGAGGCACCGGTGATCAAGGCCACGGGAGAGTCGGGTGCGGTCATCGGAATTCCTAATAAAAAGAGGGTGGGTCGGGTGAA
>JBAXSA010000197.1:0-5579 GCA_037130945.1 Pseudomonadota bacterium
AGCCCACCAATCAGGATCGCACCGGGCAAGCCCACAAAACCCGACGCCGGGGTGATGGTGCCCAGGCCCGCGACCATGCCCGTGACAATACCCAGGACACTGGGTTTGCCGTAGCGCCACCATTCCATCGCCATCCAGGCCATGGAGCCACTGGCGGCAGCGATGTGGGTCACCAGCATCGCCATCCCTGCGGTTCCGTTAGCCGCCAAGGCGGAACCGGCATTGAAGCCGAACCAGCCCACCCACAGCATGCCGGCACCGGTGACCGTCATGGTCATGTTGTGCGGTGGCATGGCGGTGGTGGGGAAACCCTTGCGCGGCCCCATCACCAGCGCGGCCACCAGGGCCGCCGTGCCCGCGCTGGCATGCACCACCAATCCGCCGGCAAAATCCATGGTGCCCAACTTGGCCAGCCAGCCATCCCCCCACACCCAATGGCAGATCGGAATGTAAACCAACATCAACCAGAGCCCACTGAAGGCCAACATAGCGCTAAATTTCATGCGTTCCGCAAAGCCACCCACCACCAAGGCCGGCGTGATAACGGCGAAGGTCAGTTGAAACATCACGAAGACGGTTTCTGGGATGTCTCCCCGGAGGCTCTCGGAGCCAATACCCAGCAAAAAGCTCTTGCCAAACCCCCCCATCAGGGCTTGAAACTGCCCACCATCGGAAAACGCCAGTGAATAGCCCACGATCACCCAGACCAGAGAGGCCAGGCAGGTGATGGCAAAACATTGCATGAGAACCGACAGCACATTTTTGGTGCGCACCAGTCCCCCGTAAAACAGGGCCAGTTCCGGCAACGTCATAAAAAGTACCAGACCGGTGGCGGTCAATACCCAGGCGGTATTGGCCGGATTCAGCGTGGCTGGCGTGTCGGCGCTGACCAGGGTTGGTATCAAAAAGGCCATCAGGGAGATGATCCCGTGCGAAAGGTTCATGGTGCCGTCGAGCCGATCTTCAGGGTCATCCTGCTTGAAGTTTTTTTTAATAGTGGTGGTCATCAAAAATTCCTGAAACCCCGTTCCTTTAGGGCGGGGACAAACGAACAATAAAATTAGGTGGCGGTCTTTCCCGGCTGTCAGCCCTTACCGGCCTTGTGACGGAACCTTGCGGTTCGCTCCCCTCGCAATAAATTCAGGCCACCAGGCTAGTGTTCCCCTTTGGTGCGCAACAGGCCAGCCAGGCGGTTGCCTTGTTTTTGGGGGCCGCCGCGAGGGAAGAGATCATGAAAGTAACGGTTATTGCCCCGTTCTGATCCCCAGATCTGGCTGAAGTGCCGGATGATCTCGCGAACTTGGGCCTGAACCGCATGGCGACCGTAGTAATCGCGTAAGTAGCGGATGACCTCCCAATGTTCGGCGTTGAGGGCCATATTTTCAACCTGGGCCTGCGCTTGTACAAAGGCCTCGGACCAATCGGCCAGATTAACCAGGTAGCCTTCGCTATCGGTGAGTATTTCACGGCCTTCCACCCAGAGGGATTGCGTTTGCATATTGGGATAAGCGGTACTGCCCCAGGAAGTGCCCTCCGGTGCCCCGGTCGCCGCCAATCCGGAGCGGTCTGTCAGCGATAACAATTCGCAGGTCATGTCGTGATCGAGAAGACCCTGATGCTGGATGGCACCATGAAGCAGCACCTTACCGCTCGCTGGCGCGAGATCCGCAAAACACGCCGTGCCGTCACGGCCCGTCAGAGCTGCATCTCGTTCGCCCGTATCGAGTATCACCTCAACCGGGATGCGCTTGACCGGTTCCCCGGTATATTTCATCTGGACATGTATGCAAATCATGGAAAGCTTTCTGTCCGAATTTCACCATAAAAAATCATTATGAGTAATTATTTTCAGCCCCCGCTCACGGTAGAAACGGAAGCGGGCCCGTCCCGCCTCGCGCACAGCGGGATCCTGATCCAGGGGTTCAACCACTTCGGTAAAGCGATGAAAAAAGTCTGGCACCTCATGAGTGAGATTCATCAGCCTGTCCAGGGAGCCTAAAGGCGGCTGGTGGTGGCCGATGAGTACGGACACGGGTACGGTGGTATCCTCCTCCGTCCCTGCCAGGCCATGCGGAATAAAACTGCCTTGGCGGAAAGTCCACAGCAACCGGTTCATGTGACAGGTCGCATCCTCTCCCTCGGTGTGAATATAAAGGTGCTGTTTTTCACCCTGGAATCGTTCGGCCAGATGGCATGCCAGCAGGAACCGATCCCCACGGATCTGGGGGGACAGCACGAAAAAGGCCACATGTGTCATGGGATAGAGCCCCAAAAACCCGTCAGTGGTGGTTCATGGCGGTCGGGCCTAGAGTTCGGTCTTGATCTTGGCCATCAGGTCAAAACTGTGCAGGAAAGGCGACGCCATGGCAGGCTTGTTCACCATGCGCCGATAATCGCCTACCACGAATTTAAGACGCCCGGTGGCCACGCTCACCCCCAGTTTGGCCAACCCAAAGCCATTCTTAACCCATAATTGCCAATCTTCCGGGGCCGCCCGCAGATCCCAATTCAGGGGCTGATCACGATACGCCAAGGCCTCATCCACCAGGCCATTTTTGATGACCAACACCCCTTTGGGCTGAGGCTCACCGATGAATCCATAACCGATATTGGCATCAAACTGAATCTTGGATAACGCCGAGACCATATCTTTGTCCTGATTCCACACCTTGGCAAACGCTTCCATCCACTTGTCGGAAAATAAAACAGCCATCGCGCCTCTCTACAAAATAGGAACACCGTCCCACCGATTCAGAATCCTAGCCGCCAATTATAGCTTGGTAGGTGCCCAGGGTATATCAGACAACGGGTTAATCGGGAAATGCCGGAAATGTCAAGGTTGCGAAAGCCCCCCTCTCCGGGGTAAGGTAGTCTCCCACGCGCCCGTAGCTCAGATGGATAGAGTGTTGGCCTCCGAAGCCAAAGGTCACAGGTTCGAGCCCTGTCGGGCGCGCCAATCGACCGGATCACGGTATGCATGCCCTGGTCTCGGATTAAAACCTTCAGTCCTGGGTGGCCGGTGGATCTTCGCTATCGATGGCATCCTCGGTTCCCCGCCACAGGCTCAGGATGTTGCTCCGGTGCCGCCAAAAGAGCAGCACCGTGACGATGACTCCCATGCCCATCAAGGCCGGATCCGGCCACCACCACCCGATGACCAGCGGCGAAAGTCCCATAGACACCAGTGCCGACAATGAGGAGATACGAGTCACCCGGGCGATGATCAGCCATAAGGCGGCGACGCTGGCACCGATGGGCCAATAAAGACCGAATTGTACTCCGAGCGCGGTGGCCACCCCTTTGCCGCCGCGAAATCCGAAGAAGATCGGATAGAGATGACCTAGAAACGCCGCCAACCCCACGCCTGCCAGAACTGTGGGAGAAACCCCGAAGGCATGACCGGCCAGCACCGATAGGGTGCCTTTCAGGCCATCTCCCAGTAATGTCAGGGCGGCGGCCCGTTTGCCGCCCAAACGTAGCACATTGGTCGCGCCGGGATTGCCAGATCCGAACGTGCGGGGGTCTGGCAATCCCATCCCTCGACACACCAGGATGGCACTAGACAGGGAACCCGCCAGATAGGCAAAAAGTATGAGCAAGACATCAATGGTTCGCATGGGGTCATTCGCAGGGAGATTTGGTTTACAAGACGGGCTGTTTTACCATGTTTGTTGCTCTCAACTGAAGGAATTTACGCGTGGATATCGTCTTTCTCCGGGGACTCCGTATCGAAACCGTTATTGGCATCTATGACTGGGAGCGCCAAATCCGTCAAGCCGTGATCCTGGATCTTGAAATGGCTACTGACGTGAGGCGTGCGGCGGCGACGGATCGCATCGAAGACGCCCTCGACTATAAAACCCTGGCCAAACGGCTCATCGAGTTCGTCGAGAGCAGTCACTTTGAATTGGTCGAAACCCTGGCAGAACGCTGTGCTGCCCTGATCCGGGAAGAGTTTGGTGTGTCTTGGGTGCGACTCAGTCTCAATAAGATCGGGGCGGTGCGTCACGCCCAGGATGTGGGGGTGATCATCGAACGCGGCGAACGCGGCTAACACGGCTCAAAACCCATGCCTAGGGCGTGGATCAGTCTTGGCAGCAACATCCGGCCGGAGGAAAACCTGCGGGCGGCTCTAAAAACACTGGCCTCGCACTGTGGCGAGATGATCCTCTCTCCGGTCTATCGAAGTCCATCGGTGGGATTTGCCGGCGAAGATTTTTTAAATCTCGTGGCCGGCATCGTCACCGGGCGGTCGCCAGAATCCCTCCGCGTTCTGCTTCGCCACATCGAAACCGCTCAGGGACGGGTTCGCACCAGCGAAAAATTCTCCTCACGTTGTCTGGATCTCGACTTGCTGACCTATGGAGATCGGGTCGACCCCGCGACCAATCTGCCGCACGACGATATTCTTCACTATGCCTTCGTGCTGCAACCCCTGGCGGCCATTGCCGGTGACGAAAAACATCCCGCACTCGGTCAAACCTATGCGTCATTGTGGCAGAGCCTGGAACCACAGGGTCAGCCTCGGCTGGCGATAGTGCCTTTTGCGTTGGGATAATCTTGGCAATCAATCAGGCCCGCGCATCCACTCCGCCGCCCTGACGTGGTGACCCGCCAGGCAGGGCACCACTGCCAGCGAACCGTTGATAGAGGGAGGTCTGTGTTGGCGTCAGACCACTCGGCGCCTCTGGAGAGGAATCCCGAGACTGGGAACCCGGGTTCCGCGCCGGTGCCTTGCCCCCCTCCTTGTCCCCCGCCTGTTGGGTCGAGGCCTGGCGGGCCTTCATGGCCATGTTGCCCGCCTCGGCGGCCACCTGTTGATCCTGGCTGGAAGGATCCGCCGGGGCCAGTGCCGCCCGGCGCACCTGCTCCGCTTTTTGAATGGTCGCCCGGGGATCGCCGGAAACCTCGGATACGTCGATTTGCACATCACCGGCTATGGCGTAGGATTTTTTATCCGGGCCTGTTTCGTACTGGTAGTTGGGCCCGCCCCGAATCAGATCGCCACCGCTGGCCTGATGGGCTTGCTCATGGGCCCGGACTTCCTGATCCCGGCGTTTGAGTTGCTCGACCTTTTGTTGCTCTTCCGGCGTCAGCTGGCCCGGCACTTTCTTCGAGCGAGCATTCCCCTTCCCCGTACTGGGTGTAAAGGACGTGGTGGAATAGCTAGTATCGATGGCCATGTAAAACCTGATTTAAGCAATCTGGTTAAAGTATAGCCAATCATCCGCGACGATGATGAAGGAACCTACCCCCCACTTGGGTTTGCCGCTCGGCATGATAAGAAGAGCGCACCAGCGGGGCCGAGGCGACCCTTACAAGGGTAGGTTTTTATATAAAATTTATAATACTCGATCTTCAAGTTTTTATAACTTGACATGAGGTCTGATTTAGGTTAAGCAGTGGCGCATGCCTGTGCCGCACGACGCTGTAATGATGGGGTAGGTTCTTGTCGGCCCAGATCCCTGCCGCTCATATGTTTTCCTGATGGAGCCAAGGGAAACCACAGTTTCACCTTTTTCGCCAATCCCCGTGTCCCAATGAATTTGCGCCATTGCGCACGTACATCACGTCAAGAC
>JBAXSA010000198.1:0-5564 GCA_037130945.1 Pseudomonadota bacterium
CTCTTGGTGCGGCAGGTACTTTTTGCCATGCTGGTGTCGGCCTTCACGGGCCGGTTGTCTTGAACGCTGGTTGTTCAGCTAATTCGCATTGTTGCCACACACATCGCCTAACAAACATATCAGACCTGTACGTTAGTCTGAGCAAGCGTTCGTGATCCGACCGGGGTTTTTTTCGGCTTGGTTATGGCGCGGCCTGACACATTGGTTGGCGGCTAAGGGGCTGGATTTTCCGGCCCACTCGCCCGACCAACAGTCCGAATCACCTGCCGAATGGAACTCCCCCGCCAGAATTTTGCTTCATGTGGGATGTGGATCTGCAACCAAGGCCGATGCCGGTCCGGGGTTTCAATCCGACGAGTGGCGGGAGGTTCGCATGGACATTGATTCCGACGCCCAGCCCGATATTGTCGGGAGTGTGCTGGATATGTCGATGGTTCCCACTCAATCTGTCGATGCCGTATTCACCTCCCATATGCTGGAACACCTCTACGCCCACGAAATTCCAGTCGCGCTGGCCGAAATTCGGCGTGTACTCAAACAGGATGCTTTGGCGTTGATAACGGTACCCGATCTGCAGTCGGTGGCACACCTGATTACCGAGGATCGCTTGTGCGAAACAGTCTATGTGTCACCGGCCGGACCGATCACACCCTTTGACATGGTGTACGGTCATCGCGGCTTTGTTGGACAGGGCCGACTCTACATGGCACATCGTAGTGGTTTCACGCTGACGACGTTGGTTGAGGCGTTCAAAACCGCAGGTTTTGGATCAGTCATCGGTTTGCGCCGGGAGGCTGGATTCGACCTGTGGGTGCTGGCAATTCCGCAGGTCATCGATGAAGATCTATTGCGCGAATTGGCAATGCAGTATTTTCCGAGTTGGGTTCGGTCACATGAGACAACTCTCGGGGCTGTTCTAGTTACACCTCGAACTGACGGAGACGGTAGGCACTAGATTAAGGAAAAAAATGGCTTACAGCAATTTTACATTTGATAAAATCAAAAAGGAGCTTAACCTCATAACCGAGGATAAAACGGGTCTCTTTAGTCATATAGCCGAGGTGGAAGCGGATAAGTATTTCTCGGAATCTTTCAGGGAAGACAATATTCCTCTTGGGCTGGCAATTAATACCGAGAAAGCGCGATCAGAACTGATTGTAACTCCGGTTCTGCTTGAACTTAGAAAAATGATGAATAAACAGATAAGTCTCTTTTCTGGGATTGAATTTAATGTCGTTGAAGAGCAGGGCCTAAACGGAGTTTGTGATTTTATTGTCAGTCTCTCAACGGAACAGTTTTATCTGGATGCGCCCATAGTGATCATAGTGGAAGCAAAAAAAGAGGATATAACAAGGGGGTTGCCGCAATGTATCGCAGAAATGAGAGCGTCTCAGATATTCAACGAAAATAGAGGAAACCAGATTGAAACAATCTATGGCGTCGTGACGACCGGAAGTAACTGGAAATTCTTGAAATTGCGAAATCAGACGGTTTCCATGGATCTTGATGAATATTACATAAAGGAGCTAAACAAGATCATGGGAATATTGCTCGGTATGTGTCAAAAAAATGCCTGATCCATTGGATATACTGCGCCCTGCTATAGCTTTGGATTCTTTCCTGCCGTTCATCCTGAGCTTGTCGAAGGATGATGAAGCCGGTCGATAATTTCGAGTGGAGTCCGTTCGCATGAGACGACTTTCGAGTCTGCTCTGGTTGCACCTCGGACATTGGCTCGGCGGGCACGGACTGGCGAGTCTGGCCGAGACCTGCTATCGCAACAGCGCCGGGGGTCACGACCAGCGTTCGGTTCAGGCCTGGTGCCATCTGGGTAAAAGCCTACTCGACCGGGGCCAGGCCAAGGACGCGGTTGCCACCTACGAGCAAGCAATCCAATGCGATCCCCGCCACGCCCGTGCCTGGTGTGGATTGGGTGCGGCGCATCGTCTCATGGCTGACCTGGATGCTGCCCGCCGTGCTTACGATGAAGCCCTCCGCATCGATCCCGATCTACCCCAGGCTCTGACCAACCTGGGCGAATGGTTCCTGGTGAAGAGAGACGCCGCCGTGGCACTCACCTATTTTGATCGCAGCCTGGCGCGGGAACCCCGCCAGAGGGAAGCCCTGGCCAACCGGGTTGCGGCGCTTTTCGAGCTGGGTCGCTACCCGGAGGCGGAAACAGCCGCCCTCAAAGCCATCGACTGCTTTCCAGACCAGGCCGCGATGCACGTCAACCATGGCAATGTGTTGTTGCACACGGGTCAAGCACGGTCAGCCGTTAAGGCCTTTCGCAAGGCGTTGGAATGTGACCCCGCCTGTGCCGAAGCACACATGAACCTGGCGACTTTCTTTGGGGAATCCCACCATCTGGCCCAGACCATCGGTTTCATCGAGCAGGAAATTGCCCTGAAAGGAGAAACCACACAGCGGCTTGGTGCGCTCGCCCTGGCCCAAGCCGCCAAAAAAGACTATGCGGCCGCTGAGAAAACCTGCCGCAAGGCTCTGGATAGGCAGGCCGGGTGTCTCTCGGCCCTGATTACGCTGGGGAGTTGCCTGAGTGCTCGGGGCGACCATCAGGGTGCCATCGCTTTAAACGAGCAGGCACTGAAGGCCAACCCCCAGATGCCGTCGATTTTTTCCTGTATTGCCTTTAGTGCTACCTATCTGCTGGATCTCTCGCCCCAAGCCGTCTTTGAACATCATCGGCGCTGGTCGCAGTGTTTTGAGACACCAACGACCGAACGGCGATATGTTCACAAGACCGGCGGCGATCCTGACAGACTCTTGCGCATCGGCTACGTCTCCGGCGACTTTGGCCGGCATCCGGTGGGTTCTTTGCTGCGGGACGTGGTGCGTTACCATGACCTCTCACAGTTCGAGATCCATGCCTTTTCGATGATGCGCCAGGACGACGACATCACAATCGCCATTCGCAAGTGCGTCTCCACCTGGCACGACGTGTTGCTGACCAGCGATGATGAGCTGGTTCGACTGATCCACGACCAGGGTATCGACATCCTGGTCGATCTCTCCGGCCATACCGCCTATGGCCGTCTGCCGGTCTTTGTCTTAAAGCCGGCACCGGTGCAGGCGACCTGGATTGGTTACTTTCATTCCACGGGTCTCGAAGCCATCGACTATTTCATTACCGATCCCCATACCTCGCCGGCGGATGTCCCACAGTGGTTTTCGGAAATCCCAGTGTGGCTGCCCCATTCCCGCTTCTGCTATTCGCCCCCCGACTACGCGCCAGAGGTCACGCCACTTCCCCTACTGACCCACGGCCAGATAACCTTTGGCTCGTTCAACCGGCTGGAAAAACTGATTGATCCGGTGATAGAGGCCTGGGCGCGCATTCTCAAGGCCGTGCCAAACAGCCGGTTGTTCATGAAGGCCGGAGCCCTTGAAGACGAAAGCATACGCGACGACCTGAGTCGACGTTTCGCGGCCCACGGGCTTTCAGCGGAACGACTCGAACTGAGGGGCCCGTCGCCACATCCAGAGATGATGGCGGAGTACGGCGAAATGGACATTGCCCTGGACACCTTCCCGTTCAACGGCGGCATGACTACCCTGGAGGCTCTGTGGATGGGGGTACCGGTGGTGACGCTAGTGGGCCAGAGTGTGGTGGCGCGACAGACTTTTTCGGTACTGGCCAACCTCGGACTGGCGGAAACGCTGGCCTTTAGCGATGTGGATGCCTTCGTTCAGGGTGCCATTGATCTGGCAAATGATCCCGAACGTCTGGCCACCCTGCGCAGAGAACTGCGTCCTCGCCTGTCGGCCAGCCCCTTGCGGCAGGCCGAGACCTTTACCCGCGACCTGGAAGCCCTTTACCGGCAGATGTGGCGGGCCTGGTGCGCGGGTGAAAAGCTGGGCGTTGGGGCACCGTTGTCGGTGCTGCCAGACGCTCCGCCGGTCACGATGATTCCCCCGCAAGACCCGGCACCGGCCCTGGCGAGGTTGCGCTTATGAATAAAAACCACGGCTCAGGAAGCTGCGGAGTGAACCATTCAAACCATTCGGTCTGGTAGAGTAGTCTATTCAGGACAGCATCATGCCCATCAAACAAGTCTTTCAGAGTGGTGGCCGGCCAGTGAAGGTCTGGACCGATGAACTCGAAGCCAGCGCCCGGCAGCAATTGGCGAATATCTCGAAACTGCCGTTTATTCATCGCCACGTCGCCGCCATGCCCGACGTCCATACCGGCATCGGTGCCACCATCGGTTCGGTCATCGCCACCCGCAAGGCCATCATTCCGGCGGCGGTCGGGGTGGATATCGGCTGCGGCATGGCTGCGGTGCGCACCTCCCTGTCCGCTAACGACATCGATGAAAAATCACTGAAAAAGGTGTTCGACCAGATCTCCCGCGACGTACCCGTGGGTCGTGACCAGCATCGGGAGGATCGGGCGCTGGTCAGCGCCGCCCAGCCCTTCGAGGCCCCATTGACCGCCATCACCCAAAAACACCCGCAACTGCTCAGTGCCTTCAGCAAAAATCCCTCCCGGTGGGTGAATCAGATGGGCACCCTGGGCGGGGGCAACCATTTCATCGAGGTCTGTCTGGACGAATCCAGCCAGGTCTGGGTGATGCTGCACTCGGGAAGCCGGGGCATCGGCAACGTCATTGGCCACTACTTTATCGAACTGGCGCGGCGCGACATGGAACGGCATTTCATCCAGTTGCCCGACCGCGATCTGGCCTATTTCCCAGAAGGCACCGAGTATTTTGAGGATTACGTCGAGGCGGTATCCTGGGCACAAGGCTATGCGCGGGAAAATCGTGACCAGATGATGAGCCTGGTTCTCGCTGCGCTACGCCGTCACCTGGCCGCGTTCGACATCACCACTGCGGTGGTGAATTGCCATCACAACTATGTGGCGCGGGAAAACCACTATCACGAGAACGTCTGGGTCACCCGCAAGGGGGCCATTCGGGCACGGGAGGGGGATCTGGGCATCATTCCGGGTAGTATGGGGGTCAAGAGTTACATCGTGCGCGGCAAGGGCAATCCGGAGAGTTTCTGCTCCTGTGCCCACGGTGCCGGGCGCCGGATGAGCCGCACCCAGGCCGAAAGACAGTTTACCGAGGCCGACATGGTCAAACAGACTGAGGGGGTGATCTGCCGCAAGGATAAGGGTGTGATCGATGAGATTCCGGGGGCCTACAAGGACATCGACACCGTCATGGAAAACCAGTCCGACCTGGTCGAGGTGGTGCATACCCTGAAGCAAGTGGTTTGTGTGAAGGGATAAGGCCACAACCAAAAGGACAACCAAAAGGGACAACCAAAAGGGACAACCAAAAGGACACCCACTTAGTTTTTGACCTCTGCCGCCCTCTTCGCTCTCTGGCCGAGGTAGGGGAGTCAATCTCGGGCGAGATTTGCTACAATCCCCCATGAAACACCGCATAGACCCAAAAATTGATTGCGTCTTCAAGGCGCTGCTGGGATCGGAAGAGAACCGCAATCTTCTGATCCACTTCCTCAATGCCATCTTGGCGAGCGAGCTGAGCGCCCCGATTGCCACGGTTGATATCCTCAACCCTTACAATGACAGG
>JBAXSA010000199.1:0-5539 GCA_037130945.1 Pseudomonadota bacterium
GGGCCTGACGGGCCCGGCACAGGCCGCCGATCCGCAGCCTTACCGGCTCGTCTTTGCCGCTTCGGATCAGCGCCCGCTCGACGAGGCCATCGCCGGGAGTTCGCAACTGGAGGCCTTGCGTGTCAAGGCCCCGGTGGGCCCGTTCGCGCTGATGGCCCGGGCGCGCCAGGATGTGACGCGGCTCGGCGCGGTACTGGAAAGCCTGGGCTATTATCAAAGCCGGATCACCATGACCCTGGCGGGACAGGATCTCGAGGATCCGCAGTTGCCGGGATGGCTTGAGGCGCTGCCGCCGGGCGAGGAGACCGAGATTCGGGTCATGGTCACCCTGGGGCCGCTGTTCCATCTGCGCCAGATCATCCTGGCGGGAGACGTGCCCCCCGTCCTGCGGGAGGGTTTTGCACTCAAGCCTGGTGATCCGGCCGTGGCCGCGACGATCCTCGCCACCGGCGAGCAACTGCTCGAAACGCTGCGCGAGGCCGGTCATGGCCTGGCCAAGGTCGAGCTGCCCGATGCCAGCCTGATTCCGGACGAGCAGGCGATGGATCTGGTTTTTCCCGTCACGGCCGGGCCCCTGGTTGAGATCGGGCGTATCCGTTTTCAGGGTCTGGAACAGGTGAACGAGTCTTATGCGACTCAGCGTCTGCTGGTCAAGCCCGGTGATCGCTATCGTACCAGCCGTCTCGATGCGGCCCGCCAGGATCTGGCCGCCACCGGGGTGTTTTCGAGCGTGGGGATGCGGGCCGCGACGGCCCTTGATCTGGAGGGGCGTTTGCCGCTGGATATCACCGTGGCCGAGCGTGCACGCCGTGCCGTGAATTTTGACGCGGCCTTTTCCACGGATCTGGGGGCGAGTTTCGGCACCACCTGGTCTCACCGCAATCTCTTCGGCAACGCCGAGCAGCTGAATCTTTCGCTGGCCGCGAGCGGGCTGGGCGGCAACGCCAGCCACGGATTGGGATACCACACCCAGGCTCAACTCCTGACCCCGGATTTTATGCGCCGCGATCAGACCCTGGATCTGACCCTCGGTGCTCTGCAACAGTCTCTGGATGCCTATGACCAAACCGCAATCAGCGCGGGTGCCACGCTGACCCGCCGGTTGTCTCCCCAGTGGTCGGGCAGCGTGGGACTGACCGCCATCGAGGAAGCCATCACCCAGCAAGGTGAGCGCCGCAATTACACCCTGCTTGGGGTACCACTCACCGGCCACTACGACAACCTCCACCTGGCCAATCCGCTAGACGACCCGGTACGCGGTTGGCGGGGGATGACCAGTGTCACGCCAACCCTGGCCTTCTCCGGGGCAAGCCCCTTCTTTACGATTTTTCAGGCCTCGGCGTCGGGTTATTTTGACCTGGCTGATCTGGGATTGGGCCGGCCGGGGCGGAGTGTTCTGGCGGTGCGGGGCCTGGTGGGTAGCGCCCCGGGGGCGAGTCAGTTTGACCTACCGCCCGATCAGCGTTTTTATGGGGGAGGTTCGGCTACTGTGAGGGGTTTTCGCTACCAGTCGATCGGCCCCAAATTCCCGGATGACTCGCCCCAGGGCGGCGCGGCCATCGATGCCGGCACCCTCGAG
This sequence comes from Pseudomonadota bacterium, assembly GCA_037130945.1. Lineage (GTDB taxonomy): Bacteria > Pseudomonadota > Gammaproteobacteria > Chromatiales > Chromatiaceae > JBAXSA01. The sequence continues at coordinate 1,580 of JBAXSA010000199.1, forward strand.
TTTCGCCAGCGTCTGGGGGACAGCCTGGGGGCGGTGTTGTTTGTGGATGCAGGACAGGTGAATGCGAAGAGCCTGCCCTTCCAGGGCGATCTGGAGACCGGGGTGGGGATGGGCGTTCGCTACTATTCGGCGATTGGGCCGGTGCGGGTGGATGTCGCCCTGCCAGTCAAGCGCCCGGAAGGGGGGGATTGCTTCGAGTTGTATATGGGCCTGGGTCAGGCGTTCTGAAGTAGGATGCGGTGATGAAACGGCCAATAAAAAGGGTTTTACGCGGGATTGGGGTACTTCTAGCGGCTCTGCTGGTGGGGCTGCCGGTTTTGTTGATCGCCCTGGTGCTGATTGCGGCAAATTTTGAACCCTCACGCCGCCTGATCGAAGAACAGGTCAGGGCCGCGACCCAGGGTCAGGTGATTTTACAGGGGCTGGCGGGCCGGTTTCCAGACGCCTTGCGTCTGGCTCGTCTGGAACTCCGTGACGCCCAGGGCCCCTGGCTGGTGCTGGAGGGATTGTCCCTGGATTGGTCGCCCCAGGCGCTGATGGGGCGTGAGGTTCGGATCGACCGGCTGGCGTTGGAACACCTGTCGCTGGCGCGTCTGCCTCTATCCGAAGAAAAACCCGCGCCGCCGCCGGACAACAGCGGGTTTCAGATGCCGGCCGGGATTTTAATAAAAATAGGGGCGTTCGAGGTGGCGCGTCTGGAACTCTTAGCACCCATCGCGGGGGTCGCCGCCATCCTGAAAATTGCGGGTGAATCTTCTCTGACTTCGTCGATGCAGGGGCGAGTAAATCTCATCATCAACCGGCTGGATGGCCCTGGACATTACCAGCTGACGGCGACCGGCGATCCGCAGACCCTGACCGCCGAACTCGCCCTGGAAGAACCGGTGGGGGGGCTGATCAGTCGCCTAGCGAATCTCCCCGAATTGGGGGCACTGTCGGTAACCGCTAGGATCGATGGCCCCCATGAGGCCGAGCAGGTTCACCTGACAATCGTGGCCGGGCCTTTGAAGGTGGCGATTCATGGCAAGGTCGACGGCCTGGCTCAATCGGCCGATCTGGCGGTCGAGGCCAGCGCGCCCGCCATGCGGCCGCGTGCCGATTTGGCCTGGCGTGGCGTGACCCTGAGCGGACAGGTCAAAGGGTCGATCAAGACCCCCGAGGCGCTCATTCACCTAGGGCTGGAGGGTCTGGAAGCCGGTGGGGCCCAACTGGATCGGCTGTCCGCCGAAATCACCGGCAGCCGAGGGGCCGTGGATCTCCACGCCGTCCTGGCGGGCGTTCATCTCCCTGGGTCGAATCCCGAGCTGTTCCGGGCCGCACCGGTGGATCTGACGGCACAGGCCGTACTCGATCCCCCCGATCAGCCGCTCCGCTTCAAACTCACCCACCCGGCGTTGACCCTGGCCGGCACGACCCGGATGGGCGGTGACCTAGGGGTGGTTTTTCAGGCCAGCGTCCCCGATCTGGCCCTGTTGTCACCGGCGCTGCTGGGTGGCCTGGAGGCCAACGGACGTGTACGGGGGCCGCTCCAGGATGTGGCGGCGGTGGTGGATCTCAAGGGCGAACTCGGCACCAAAAATTTCCCCAAAGGACCGATCAGGGTTTCTTTGCGTGCCCGTCAACAGCCCACGCATCTCACGGCGAGCCTCGAGGCGCAGGGCCGGCTGGCCAATGCCCCGCTCGATCTGGCCGCCGATCTGCGCCGCGAGGCCGACGGCAAACTCCAGATTCTGCTCAAGCGTGCCGATTGGAAAAGCCTCCAGGCCACCGCCGACATGGTTCTGGCGAGGGGTGCCACCCTGCCGATGGGAAAACTCTCCGTGCGGATGAGCCGCCTGGCCGACCTGGCCCCGCTGATCGGAACCGACATCGCCGGTCACCTTCAGGCTCTAGTCACCCAGCCCGCCGATCCGCAAGCGACACGCATTGAGGTTCAGGCGGGTGATCTTGTGGCACGCGGGCAACGGTTGCGGGCGCTGTCTCTGACGGGCCAGGTCAGCGATCCGCTGGGCACACCCCACTTGGCGATGAAGCTGGCCCTGGAAGGCATTGAGGCCAACGGGCTCACGGGACAGGCCCGGGTTTCGGCGAACGGGCCCCTGGCGGCCCTGGCGCTTCAGACCGAGGCGGATTGGCGAGACGCTGCGGGCACGGGGACGGTAACCGCCCAGGCGCGTCTCGACGCAGCGGCGAAACAACTCATCCTCGGTGCACTCGATGCCGACTATCGCGGGGCGGCATTACGCCTCCAGGCTCCGGCCCGGATTGATTTCGGCGACGGCTTGGCGGTCGACCGCCTGCGTCTGGCGCTCGGCACGGCAACGGTGGAATTGGCGGGCCGCCTGATGCCCACGCTGGCGTTGACCGCTGCCGTGCGTCATCTGACCCCCGAGGTGGCCAAGCCGTTCGCCCCGAATCTGGCGGCGGCGGGCGAACTGACGGCGGACGCCCAGCTAACCGGCAATCCCAAGGCACCCGTCGGCACGGTGCTAATCAAGGCCCAGGGGATGCGTTTATTGCAGGGCCCGGCCGCCACCCTGCCGGCCGCCGGGGGAGAGGTAACGATAGGCTTAAATGGCGCAAACGCCCGGGTCGAGGGACAACTGGCGGCGGGCCCCAAGATGCGCTTGAACGTCACTGGCACCGCCCCTCTAGGGCCCGAGGGGATCCTGGCCCTGCACACCACGGGTCAGGTGGATTTGACCCTGCTCGATGCGATCCTCGGTGCCGACGGGCGGCGCGTGGCGGGAAATTTGATGATTGCGGCGTCGGTATCCGGCCGTCCGGCCACCCCCAAGCTGGACGGCACGCTGACCCTGGCACAGGGGGATGTCCAGGATTTTAAGCAGGGTTTTCATCTCAGCGATATGACGGCACGCCTTGAAGCGGCTGGCGATACCCTGCAACTCCGGCAATTCAGCGCCAAGGCCGGCACGGGCAAGATCGACGCCACCGGCTCGGTGGGTCTGCTGGCACCCGAGATGCCCATTGACCTCCAGATTACGGCACGCCAAGCCCGTCCCCTGACGAGCGATCTCCTGACAGCGGTTTTTGATGCCGACCTGGCAGTGCGGGGCCGGGTTCTGCGCGAGATGACCCTGGGCGGCAAGGTTCAGATCCAGCACGCCGAGATCACCTTGCCGGAAGCCCTGCCGCCCCACGTCGCGACTTTACATGTGCGTCGTCCCGGATCGGCACCTCAGCCGCCCGCCGCCGCGCCCGCCACGCCGATCCATCTGGATCTGGCCATCCAGGCTCCCCACGGCATTTTCGTTCGTGGGCATGGCATGGACGCCGAATTGGGGGGGCAGTTGCAAGTCAGTGGCACTCAGATTGCGCCGCAAATCTCGGGGGGCTTCAAGATGCGCCGTGGTGAATTCACCTTGGCCGGCAGTACCCTGAATTTCTCCAAGGGCGTGGTGGGATTTGATGGTGCGGGGGTGGATCAGCGCATCGTGCCGACGCTGGATTTTCTGGTCAGCAATCTCTCCTCGGGCGGCGTCACCGCGATGGTAGGCGTGACCGGTTATGCCGATGCCCCCAAGATTGTTCTTTCTAGCACCCCATCCCTACCCCAGGACGAGGTATTGGCCCGTCTCCTGTTCGGTCTCGACATGAAATCCCTGAGTCCCATTCAGATGGCCCAGATCGCGATGGCGCTAGGCGAGATTGCGGGCATCAAGGGGAAAGGGGGCGGTAATCCCCTGGCGTCGATCCGTAAGGGATTGGGGCTTGACCGGTTGTCGGTCGGTGGCGGTGGCGGATCGAGCGGCACCGGCGCATCGGTTGAGGCGGGCCGTTATGTGGCCAACGGCGTCTATGTCAGTGCCAAACAGGCGGCTTCGGGGGGCGGCGGCAGCGCCCAGGTGCAGATCGACATCACGGAGCGGCTCAAGGCCAAGGCCTCGATGGCGATGGGGGGTGGCAGCGCGCAAGGCTCAAAACCCGACAGTCATCAGG
>JBAXSA010000200.1:0-5528 GCA_037130945.1 Pseudomonadota bacterium
TACTGGAGGCGGATGGCGTGGCATTCAAAGCCTTTCAGGACGATACCCGCCGTCAGATCCTCCTCAACCGTTTGCGGGAACAGCAGGTCATTGCCCGGATTCAGATCACCGATCAGGAAATCGAGGCCTTTCTGGAAAAATCCCGGCAAGGTGCCGGAGGGCCGCCTGGCGAGGTCAGACTGTCCCATATCCTCGTTGCCGTGCCCGAAGGAGCCGATAGCGAAACACTACGCAAAGCCAAGACCAAGGCCGAAGGATTAGTGACACAACTGCGGGGTGGGGCCAATTTCGAGCAACTGGCGGCAACCTATTCCAATGATCGCAACGCCCTTCAGGGGGGTGATTTGGGGTGGCGCTCGGTCAGCGAGGTGCCCAGCATTGCCCAGGAACTGATCGGTTCCCTGCAACGCGGCCAGGTCAGCGATCCGATTCGCAGTCCCAACGGGTTTCATATCCTGCGTCTAACCGACGTCAGGCGCGGAGAGCGAGCCCTCGTGACCCAGACCTTGGTGAGACATATTCTGGCCAAATCCGGCGATTTGGTTTCCGATGAGGATGCCCGGCACCGTCTTGAGCAACTGAGGAAGCGTATCCTGGCTGGCGAGGATTTTGCCGGCCTGGCCCGCGCCCAATCCGAGGATGCGGGCAGTTCATTGCGCGGTGGCGAGCTGGGCTGGGTCAGCCCGGGTGATCTGTTACCGACTTTTGAACGTGAGATCGTCAGTCTCAAACCTGGCGATCTCAGCGTGCCATTTCGAACCCAATTTGGCTGGCACATCGCTCAGGTCATGGATCGGCGGGCTCGGGAGGGCAGTCCGGAAAATCTGCGCAACCAGGCGCGAGAGGCGCTTGTCGCCCGCAAGACCGGCGAGGCGGTTCAGCTCTGGTTACAGCGATTGCGTGACGAGGCCTATGTTGTCATCAAACTCGACACACCTAACCCCTAAGCGGTTCTAAGCGGTTCTAAGCCGTGTCTTGGGGTTGCCTGCGCATCGCCCTGACACCCGGGGAGCCGGCCGGGATTGGCCCGGATCTCTGCATACAGATCGCGCAACAAGCATCCGTGGCACAGCGGGTGGTGCTGGCCGACCCGGACTTATTGCGAGAACGGGCCACATGCCTGGGTCTCCCCCTGGTTCTGCGAGCCTTCGACCCTGTAGACCCTCCAGTTCCATCCCCCGCCGGGGTTTTAAGTTATCTGCCGGTACCCTTGGCCAATCGGGGCTTGCCCGGCCGACTTGACCCTGCCAACGCGGGGCCAGTATTAAAAGCCCTGACTCTGGCATGTGATGGCTGTCTGTCGGGGCTTTTCGATGCCCTGGTGACCGGGCCCCTCCACAAGGGTGTCATCAACGAGGCGGGTTTTTCCTTCAGCGGCCACACCGAATTTCTGGCATTGCAGTGCCAGGCCGATCCCGTGATGATGCTGGTCGCCCCCGGGCTGAGGGTGGCACTACTCACCACCCATGTGCCATTGGCTGCGGTTCCTGGCTTGGTGACACGGACACGTTGTCGCCAGGTCTTGCGCATTCTGGACGGGGATCTGCGATCCCGTTTTGCCATTGACCGGCCGCGCATCCAGGTCTGTGGTCTCAATCCCCATGCCGGAGAAGGCGGATATCTGGGGCGGGAGGAGGTAGACATCATTGCTCCCGCCATCGAGGAACTGCGACGGGAAGGCATGAATGTCGAAGGCCCAATCTCAGCGGATAGCCTGTTCATCCCCGGGAATCTCCATAAAATCGATGCGGTGCTGGCCCTCTACCACGACCAGGGGTTGCCGGTTCTCAAGCACCTGGGATTTGGACGCGCCGTCAACGTGACCCTCGGTTTGCCGATTCTTCGCACCTCGGTGGATCATGGTACCGCACTGGCCCTCGTTGGCACGGGCCAGGCGGATCCCGGCAGCCTTATGGCCGCCGAACATCTAGCATGGGAATTGGCGGATCATCGCCGCCAGGGTTAACAATTTCGCTCAAATGCGTCCTCGAAGGCGGCTTCGAGCTGGCGAACATAGCCCTCAATATCGCGCCAGGCGGGCAAGGTGGTGGCGTTCGCCACTCGCGCCTTGTAGCGGGCCAGCAGCGCGGGGTCGCTGCCCAGGCGGGTGGCCGTGGCCACATACTCGGCACGGCTCGTGGTGATGAGATCCTCGAGTCCGAGTGAGGTGAGCAGGCTGGCGGCCACCCGGCTGGCGAATCTTTCTCCCGGACGGGTGATGATGGGCAGGCCGGCCGCGAGGGCGTCTGCGGCGGCGGTATGGGCATTGCAGCGGTAGGTATCCAGAAACACATCGGCCAGCCCTAGCCGGCTAAGATGCGAGGTTTTGGGGATGGCATCGGCGAACACCAGGCGTGCCGGATCCACACCCCGTGCCGCAGCCTCCCGGCGGAGATTGCCAGGTACCCAGGGATTTTCCCGGTAGCACCACAGACAGCCGGTGGGGACGGCCTGAAGAATCGCCATCCAGTCGTCGAAGACCTCTGGGTCGATCTTGAGGGACTGGTTGATGGCACAGAACACCACCCCCTCTTCTGGTAAACCGGCCCGACCCCGAGTCCAGAGCAGACCATCCGGAGCTTCCAGGGGGTCGTGGATCTGATAACAGCCAGGCAGATACAGGGGCTCTTCGGTAAAAAACGGGCGCAGGGATTCCGGCAGCACGACCCGATCCGCCACGATGTAGTCCATGAATCTCGCTCCTGTGGTGCCGGGATAGACCAGAAAGGCCACATGTACCGGTGCAGGGCGCAAGGCAAAAAGACCGATGCGGCTGTACTGGGAATAACCCTGCATGTCTACCAAGATGTCCACTCCGTCCTGGCGAATGATATGGGCCATCCGGTCGATGGGTTCATCACCGATCTCGCGGAAGACATCCGCGCCCTTGCGAATGCGATTGCGATATTGGCTGCCATCGCCAGGACGGAGGGAATAGACAAACACCTCGAAGCGGTTGCGGTCATGCCATTCAAACAGCGAGGCCGCGAGATGCGAGGTGGCGTGGTTGCGGAAATCCGCCGAGACGTAACCCAGGCGCAACCGGCGTGCTTTTCGGGTAGGCCGGTGCGGGGGAATATCCAGAGGAGGGCGGGGGAACCGCGCCTCGATCTGTGTGGCCGCAGCCTGTGCCACACGCAGGGCCAATTCACGCGAAACCGGCATCATCAGTGTATGAAAGGGTACCATCGGGAGTTGCCCGAGCCCCGCCAGTTCCTCCGGTATCCAGGCTGCCAGTTGCTCCTCAAGGTCATGCCAATGGCACCAATCGCAGCGGCCCAGGCGCTCGTACTCGCTATCCACCCAAAGCCGGGTCGCAGAGAGTTGCTGTGGTACTTCGGCATCATTCTTGTTGCCCGTTCGCCATTCCTCATAGCGATAGGCCAGAAATCGTTGACGCGCCGCCGGGGTATCCAGGATATCGAGATACGCCTGGCCTCGGTTCCGGTCGCCCAGCGCGGCGGCCGCGACAGCGCAAGCCATTCGGCTAGCCTCGTCGGGGTGGTTACCAAACCCCGCCAGCACGGCACCGTGATCGCCATGCTGATTCAATGTCCTGGCCAAAACTCGCCGCCAAACTATCGTTTGATGGGATTGAAAACGCCGCACCATGGCATCGGGGGGGACGCCACCCAGTAACAGCGCATCAAAAAGAGCTGCGGCGTCCTCATCTTTCCAGTCCTCAAGGGCATCCGCCACCTCGTCGAGGGCCTGAGCGTTTTGCCCCAAGGTACAGAAGGCCTCCACACCCAGCATTAGCCACTTGAGATCTACCAGCGCTTGTGTTTTGGCCATCTGATAAAGGCTCTGAACGGCTTCCCACCGTTCCAGGCCAGCCAGGGCCACCGCCTGGTTCTGCCACACCTGGGGCGAGCCAGCACCCTGAGCCTCGGCCGCTTCGCACACCGCCAGTGCTTCCCGATACCAGCCGATCCGCAGATAAGCAGCGGCCTTATTGAGATAAGCCATGCCCTCGGCCGGTGCCCTGGCCAACACCCGGTCACAATAATTCAGGGCCGATCCGATCTCGCCGAGGTTCAGATGGGCCAGGGCGAGATTGACCAGCACATCGTTTTCGTCAAACCCGGCTTGCAGGAGTGTCTCGCCACGCTCAACCGCATCAAAGGGCTCGGCACACATCAGGGCTAGCCCCAAATCCAGCCGCACAGCTCCCAGCAAAGGGGGGTCAAGCGCTAAAATCTGCGCCAGAACCAGACGGGCATCCTGAAAATGCCTCTCGGCGGCCCGTTGTTGGGCCTGTGCCCAGAGGGTATCAATGGATTCCATCGAGGATTTCTCGGGGTTAAGTATTTCTTGGGGTTGGTTCATGCGGGATGAAGCCATTATAGCGATGCGCGGCGAGGGACACCTACAGGTCATCAATCATCTGTATCATCCATACCACACCCTTATGTTTCACAGAAGCCACTTTTCCATCGAGTTCCCATGCCGACTCAGGATTTCCCGCAGATTTAGAGGTTCAGTCGATTGTGATCCGATACCGAGTTGTTACTCTGACGAGATTTTTTTTGGGATTCGCTTGAAAGATGCTTCGGTAATTGTGTAAACTCGCGTCCAGTCGGATAGGTTGTTGCGCCTGAGCAACTGGTGCAAAAATGTTGACAAGCTGGATGCCTGGCGATAACATCACGGCAACCGTTGCGGTGTTTGGTTGGCTACGCTACAGTGGGGTACTCAGGATCCGCAGCAGTTTTGACAAGTTTACAAGTAAGTTTTAAGTTTGGTTTTTGGTTTTCCTTCTGGTAATGGGTTAGGAGTAAACAGATGAATAAATCTCAGTTGATAACCACGATAGCCGTCCTCTCGGTGGGCAGCGCCGGATTGTTGGCATTGGGTAGCTCTCTAGCGGGCGAGCGTACTGCTTATGGCAGTCCTGCAAATTGTCTCAACGGGCCAGGCCCCACCTGCAACATGGCAAGGATAGCGCCGCTACCTAACGTGGGCAGCGCGGCCGAGACTGTGGTTACAGGCATATCCTGTGTGACTAATCAAGGCTGCAGGATCTGCAATCAGATTTAGACGGGTTCGGTAGTACGAGTTGAGGTTTTTCCTTTTTTTGTTTTAGGTTTTTGGAGATAATCCATGAAAAGAAGCTTGATAGCCGCTACGGTGGGCTTGTGTATGGCTGTTGGTGCGGCAACAGTTCGTGCCGATGCGATCTTGTTCCCCTATTATGTGTCCGATCCTGCTGCGGGAGTGGTAAGTTTTATCACACTCGTTAATGGGGGCAACACCACAGTCGATACCCACTATGTGTGGAGTCGCAAGCTACTGACCCAGTCCGGTGGGTTTGCCCCGCCACAGGGGGCTTGCGAACACTTTGACACGTGGGGGCGATTGACTGCTTGGGATATGGTGCGTCAGGGGGTAATGGGTCCCAGCATCGCCTATGCAACAAAGGTAGGTCAGGCGACGTTTGATTTGCCCAAGAACGATGTCCCTGACGCCTCGATTGTTGCCTATGATCGGGATGATCGGCCACTGGCGGGGTTCTTGATTGTTGGAAG
>JBAXSA010000201.1:0-5527 GCA_037130945.1 Pseudomonadota bacterium
GGCGGGCCACCATAGCCGCCTTGGCGCGGCGGGCCACCGGTGCCAGAACGGTCATCGCGATTGAAACGATCCCCACCTCGGGGTGGGCCACCGTAGCCTCCTCCTCCTCCGTAGCGATTTTCGCGAGGGGGCGGCCGGTCGTCACGATTGAAACGATCCTCCCGAGGGGGGCCACCGTGACTATAGTGACTCTCACGGGGTGGCCGGTCGTCACGATTCTGATCCCCTCGGGGTGGGCCACCGTAGCCTCCTCCTCCGTAGCGATTATCCCGGGGCGGCCGGCTATCGCGGTTGAAGCGATCTTCCCGAGGCCTAAATGGGGGTCGCTCCGGCCTCTCCGGCCGAGACTGCTGTTCCGGCTCAGGATGCTGCTGTTGTTGCAGACTTAACCTTGGCCGTTCCCGGTGCCGTGGAGAACCTTCCGGCGGTGCCTGAGAGATTTCAGCTTCCTCGTCATCCTCTTCGTGACCCTCATCGAGATCCTCCGCGACAGAGGGGCCTGCCGATGATCGGCTCTCCATGACCCGGATCGGAGATTCCTCGTGGTCATCCGCCGCAATTCCGGCGACCGAGGCGTCGATAAAGCGCCGGTACAGTTCGCTGTAGGCCTCGACACGGCGATCACGGAGAAACGGCCAGACCCGTCGTACTTGCTCGCTACGCGCCAGATCGAGCGTGACCAGCAACACGCTGTCCTCGTCCGAGGGAGCCTCGGCGAGAATCTCCCCCTGCGCGCCGCACACAAAAGAGCTGCCCCAGAACAGACGGGCTCCATCGGGACTAGCCTCGTCTTCCTCAATGCCCGTGCGGTTGCAGGTCATCAGGGGTAGGCCATTGGTAATGGCGTGGCTGCGCTGAACGGTGATCCAGGCATCCAGTTGACGCTCCTGCTCGCCCTCGTCATCCGCCGGATTCCAGCCCATCGCGGTGGGATACAGCAGAATCTCGGCCCCCGCCAGAGCCATCAAACGGGCCGCCTCGGGAAACCACTGATCCCAGTCCATCAGTACCCCCAAACGGCCGACGGCGGTATCTACGGGCTTAAAACCCAGGTCACCCGGAGTAAAATAGAATTTTTCACGGGCACCCGGATGATTGGGGATGTGCATTTTGCGATACAGTCCCGCTTGCTGGCCATCGGCATCCAGGACTACTGCGGTCTGGTGATAAAGCCCGGTGGTACGGCGCTCGAACAGCGAGGCTACAATCACCACGCCGAGTTCCTGGGCCAGGGCGCTGAGGGCCACGGTGGTGTTGCCGGGGATGGGTTCGGCCAGGTCGAAGCGGGCTGGCTCCTCGCACTGGCACGGATAAGGGCCATTGTGCAGCGCTTGGAGCAATACCAGTTTGGCACCCTGGGCCGCAGCCTGGCGGATGCCATCGACACAGGCGGCCAGGTTGGCTTCGGCGCTTCCCTTGTAGGCGAGCTGTACCAGCCCGGCCGTCAAGCTCTTCGTCATCATGAATTAGCGTTCCTCTGATAGGTCATGCCGCAACCGGCGGCGCTCGGACTCTTGGTCAAGAAATTAGGGATTGGCAGGGCCAGAGATAAAAGGCAAGGAGGGCACTATAACACCCTTGGCCCTTCGGAACTCGAAGAACCTGTTTCTGGCGGGGCGACCACGCTCTGTTCCAGCAATTCCATGACTTTTTCCGCTGCGAGGGGATGGCTGAAGTAAAAGCCCTGAGAGGATTCGCAGCCGAGACCTCGGAGAAATTCCGCCTGTTCCCGGGTTTCCACGCCTTCCGCAGTAACTTCGAGATTCAGACTTCGCGCCATGGCGATGATGGCGGTCGCGATGGCGACATCGTCGGGGTTATTAGGCAGTTCACTGACAAAGCTGCGATCAACCTTGAGGGTACTGATCGGAAAGCGCTTGAGGTAACTCAGGGAGGAATACCCTGTACCAAAATCGTCGATTGACAGAAAAATGCCGGCCTCGCGTAGTTGTTCCAGTTTATCGAGGGTGCTTTGGTTCGCGTCCATCAGCGAGGACTCGGTGATTTCCAGTTCCAGGAGACTCGGATCGAGGCGGGTTTCCCGGACAATCTCAAGCACGGTTGATACCAGTGTGTCTTGCTGGAACTGCCGTCCCGATAAATTAACCGCGACCCGCAAGGGCCGACCGGCGTCTTGCCAGGTTTTGGCCTGATGACAGGCGGTGCGGAGTACCCAGTTGCCAATCGGCAGGATCATCCCGGTTTCCTCCGCAATGGGTATAAAATCCGCAGGATTGACAATCCCCACATCGGGGCGCTCCCAGCGCAACAGAGCCTCCACCCCCACCATTTTGCCGCTGATCAGACTAAACTGCGGCTGGTAATAGAGCAGAAATTCTTTGCGTTCGAGGGCGCGGCGCAAGGCGCTTTCGAGATTCAGGCGCTTGAGAGCCTGACCTTCCATGTCCGGCTGGAAAGATTTGAAGGTGTTCTTGCCCTGGCTCTTGGCGTAATACATCGCGGTGTCGGCGTTACGCAGCAGGGTGCTGGGATGGGTCGCATCATCCGGACAGAGACTGATGCCAATGCTGGCACCGATGAATATCTCGTTGTCGTCGATCGGCACCATCTTCTCCAGGGCGGCCAGGATTTTTTTGGCTACCGTTTCGCTTTCCTCGCGATGGGCGAGGTTCTCCAGGATCACCGCGAACTCGTCGCCACCAATCCGCGACACCATGTCACTCCCCCGCAAGCAATGCGTGAGACGCTCGGCTACGATTTTGAGCAAATAGTCGCCTGCCGCGTGACCCAGGGTATCGTTGACGATTTTGAAGTTATCGAGGTCGATGAACAGCACCGCCACCCGGCGGCCAAAGCTGTTGGCACCGGTCACGGCATATTCAAAGCGCTGGTGGAAAAAATGGCGGTTCGTAAGCCCCGTCACGTTGTCGTAATGGGCCATGCGCTCGAGTTTCTCCTCGGCCTTCTTGCGTTCGAGCAGCTCTTGTTCCAGCGCCGCTTCCCAGGATTGGATTTGTGCCAGCATGCCATTAAAACCCGCTGCCAAAACCCCGGTTTCGTCGGCCGAGTCATACGCCACCCGTACCGAATAATCCCGGCGCTGGGCGATTTCCTGAATGCGTTCGGTCAATAACAACAAGGGATGGGTAATCGACCGGTGGAGACGTGACAGAAGCAGCAAGGACACCATAAGTGCCACCCCGGCGGCCAGGGCCGTGACAAGCGAATGCCAGCGGACATTGGTATGGAATCGGTGGGTGCTGGCCTGGATGACTAGAACTCCCAGGGAACGGCCTCTTTGCAGGATGGGTTGAGCCAGCTCGATGCCATCCAGGGTTGTCGTCACGCCCTGGGATCCTGTCCAGATCGCAGGTGGGTACCGGCCGGGATCGGCCGCAAAGGCCGCGAACAGGGTCTTGTCGGGGGAATACACCCCGGCCTGGAGAATGTCGGGAGACGCCCGCAAGGCGGCCAGGATCTCCTGAACCGTGTTGGAATCGTTGAAGACCAGGGCTGCCGTGGTGTTGTCAGCGGTGATGCGGGCCTGAACCTGGAGGTTTTGGATCAGCTGCTCGCGAAACTCCACGGATTCATGAACGATCAGGAGGGTTGAGATGACCGCCAGCGCGGTACCCGTGGACAGCAAATGAATCCACCGCAGCTTGGTGCGGATCGAGGCGTTTTTCAACCAACGGTGCAGACTCTCCACGGGCATTCTTCAATAGATCTTCTAATAAATCTTCTTGGCCAGCCGCAACAGCTTCGAACTAATGCTGAGACCGGCCCGGCGAGCGGCCTCGAGATTAACATCAAAAACCACCCTTTTTTGTTCCAGTTCAAGGCCAATCATGACGCCTTGCCTGACCAGGCCATCCGTGTCGCTGGCCGTCAGGGTGCTGTTGCCCTCTAGGGCGGCCAGGAGGCTGGTCACCTCGTTTTTCTCCGAAGGGCTGATGAAGAGAATCTGGCAGCGGCGCACATCTTGCCGGCCTGGCAGGCGCATCACCTGGATGGTGCGAGTGCCCACCGATTTGCCAGCCAGGGTGTCCAGGGCCGTGCCAAAGGGATCCTTACCGACCACACAGAGGTTTAGCGCCGGGCCGGTTGCTGCCGGCCATTCGATAAAACCCACGAAATTGAAGATAAAGGCGACCTTCAGGGCATTTTCTGGGACTACCTCGGCACCAAAGCCCTGGAAATTTCCCGCCAAGCCCAGGATCACTGCCAACCATACAGCCTGTGTACGACTCATTTTGGCCCGGACACTGCAGCCATATCTCGAACCTTGAAGGCAGTTTTTCATGTCAATGCTTAAAAATAGGGGAGGTGTCTTGAAAAATCCTGATCTCTAGCCCGATTTTACCACCGATCCTGCCTCGGCCCAGAAGCACACTGGATTTTCCCGCCGGCCCGGTGGGCCACCAGCATAAAGTTGCGCAGGGGAATTGCCCACAGGTAGCCGAAATATGATGCTCAAGTCATTTCCTGGCGCAAGGTCACCCAGCCTGCGCGACTTTATGCTGGTGGCCCGAGAATCAGTCCTCGACCTTGGCCATTTTCGGAACAGCGGGCAGGCACCCCGTGTTTTTATTTCGGAAACAGCAGCGTGACGAAGAGCCTGAATCCCAGCCCTTCCGGGCCATTGTCCGGGCTGTCCGCCCAGTAACGCACCCCGCCGCCCAGGCTCACCAACTGGCCGCCGATCTTGGTGACCTTCGAGACGGTCCCGTTGATCGGCACCGACCACTGTTGGTTTTTCCAGTCGTAGGTACTCTCCGTGTTGAGCGAAAAGGTCCAGGCCGTGGGCGTGGTGTAGGACAGAAAGGGTTGCAGGAAAGTCGCGCTGATATCCGCGCGCTGGTCATCGCCCGCAAACGACCAGAGATGGTTGGCCAGCGCGCCGTAAGTCCAGGGCCCTTGTTGCTTGAGTACCACTGCGGTGGGACCCGCGCCCCATTTGTCTGCCGTAAGCAAATCATCGGTGCCGGTGGGCAAGAGAAACACCGGGCCCACGCCCCAGATCCAGCCATCAGCCGTCGGAGCCTTGGGCGAGAAGAACAGGCTTTGCACGATGTCGCCAATACCGGACTGATGGCCGGCACCGGGAGAGAGGTCGTTCTGCGACACCACGGGCAGGATGGTGCGCGAGATGAGGTTCCAGTCCTGGTTGAGTTCGATGGGCACCACGGGTTGTATGTTGAGCAGCCATTTCTCGCCGTGCCCGCCGGGCCCAATGTTCTGGTCATAGTTGAGCTGGAACGGCACACTGATGAGCGCCGCCACCGGGTTGGCGAGTTTCTTGGCCAGTTCCTCGCCACTCTGGTCGGCAAGAGCCGGGGTGGTAAGCGTTGCCCCGGCCAGCAACACCAAGGCCAAGGGAGGGTGATTGGTCATAAATATTCCTTCGTCTTGATACTGGCATGAGGGGGTAAACGTCAAAGATACACAACGGTGCCTAAAACTTCCAACTGAAATTGGCGCTCAGGAAAAGCATCTGGGCATCAAAGCTGCCGGCAAGGTCGCCACGCCCTCCAAGGGCCGGCGCGGTTGCCGACTGGTTGACATC
>JBAXSA010000202.1:0-5479 GCA_037130945.1 Pseudomonadota bacterium
TACAATCTCACTAAAGCTCAAGCAGCATAGGGAGCATTACCTGTAGCGCACTATCAACAACCACGCGTGGCGGAAGGCACTCAAACGAGCCGGGATCGAGAATTTCAGATGGCACGATCTCCGGCACACATGGGCCTCTTGGCATGTCCAAGCGGGGACGCCTTTGCATGTGCTTCAGGAGCTTGGAGGGTGGCAAAGTTATGAAATGGTTCGCCGGTATGCCCATCTATCGGCGGAGCATCTCGCGGATCATGCAAAGCGGATTGAGGGCAGCCGCACATTTTCCGGCACACCCGTAAAAAACCTATCTAAAAAATGTTAGGTAAGCCTCTGACTGGATTGGTGCGCCCGGAGAGATTCGAACTCCCGACCCTCTGGTTCGTAGCCAGATACTCTATCCACCTGAGCCACGGGCGCATAATTTGGAAGGCTTGATTAAAACCGCAGGCCATTGTAACCGACCCCGGCAGTTTCAATCCAGTCCCCCGATCAACAAGCCTGATAGACCGGTAGTCTGGCACAAATCGCCAGCGCCTGTTGCCTGACCTGTTCGATGACCCCTGTGTCACCCCGGGCATCGATGACATCGCACATCCAGCCAGCCAACGCATGGCAATCCTCAACGGTAAAACCACGGGTGGTGATGGCGGGGGTGCCGATACGGATGCCGCTGGTGACAAAAGGCGACTGCGGATCGTTGGGCACCGCGTTTTTGTTGACGGTCATGTTCGCCGCTCCCAGCCAGGCATCCACATCCTTGCCAGTCAGCCCAGCCCGAATGAAGCTGACCAAAAACAGGTGATCGTCCGTACCACCGGAGACGACATCGTAACCGCGCTCGATAAAGACCTGAGCCATGGTGCGGGCATTGTCCAGCACCCGCTGCTGGTAGTGCCGGAATTCGGGTTCCATAGCCTCTTTGAAGGCCACCGCCTTGGCGGCGATGACGTGCATCAGCGGCCCCCCCTGGGTACCCGGAAAGACCAGGCTACTGAGCTTCTTTTCCACCTCTTCGTTGGCCCTGGCCAGAATCAGGCCGCCCCGGGGGCCACGCAGGGTCTTGTGGGTGGTGGTGGTGGTCACGTCAGCCAACTGAACCGGGCTGGGGTACAGCCCAACAGCCACCAGGCCTGCGATATGCGCCATGTCGACCAGCAAATAGGCCCCCACCCTGTCGGCAACGCGCCGGAAAAAGGCCCAATCAACCACCCGCGAATAGGCCGAGAACCCAGCGATGATCATGCGCGGCCGGTGTTCCTGGGCCAGGGCCTCGACCTGGGCGTAGTCGATCTCGCCCGTGGCGCTATCCAGGCCGTACTGCACCGCGTTGTAGAGCTTGCCCGAAAAATTCGGCTTGGCACCGTGCGTCAGATGGCCACCGTGGGCCAGCGCCATGCCCAGCACCGTATCGCCTGGCTGACACAGCGCCATGTAAACCGCAGCGTTGGCCTGTGAACCGGAATGGGGCTGGACATTGGCGTAATCGGCCCCAAACAGGGTCTTGGCGCGATCAATGGCCAGTTGTTCGACGGTATCCACATGCTCGCACCCACCGTAGTAACGTCGGCCGGGATAGCCCTCGGCATATTTGTTGGTGAGTACCGTGCCCTGAGCCTCCAGCACCCTGGGGCTTGCGTAATTTTCCGAGGCGATAAGTTCGATGTGTTCCTCCTGCCGGCGACGTTCGGCCAGCAGGGCAATCCAGAGTTCGTCGTCATAGCCAGAAATCTTCATCTCATGGGGAAACATAGGGTGGGCTCCTTAAATAGCTTAAATATGGGGAATGGTCGTCATAAAAATGCGTCATTGTGCCATCCTGGCCCGAGAAATAAGGCAGGGGAGGGCACTAGCTGCTCCGCCACAGGGTGCCCCGAGGGGTATCTTCGAGAATCACCCCGGCCGTGGCCAGGGTTTGACGGAGCCGATCAGCCTCGGCCCACTGTTTGGCCTGACGGGCGATCTCGCGGCGTGCGATCAGGTCTTCGATCCTGGCATCGCTCAAACCCTCGGGGGAAGCCGGGGCCGCACGCAAAAAATCCTCGGGATCTTCCGCCAATAACCCCAGCAGGCCGGCCAACTGGCGGAGTTCCGCCCCCAAGGCAGCAGCTCGATCAGGGGCCTCGGGACGAACCCGGTTGATCTCGCGAGCCAGGTCAAACAAAACGGCCAGCGCCTCGGGGGTATTAAAATCCTCCTCCATGGCGGCCCTGAATCGCGGCCCGAAGGGCGATCCGGTCTCGGGGAGTGCCGCAGACAGACCTCGTAGCGTGGTGTATAGCCGCGTCAGGGCAGCACGCGCCTGGTTCAGGTGACCCTCATCGTAGTTCAGAGGGCTGCGATAATGGCTGCCCAGTATAAAATAACGCACGGCCTCGGCCGGATAGCGGGCCAGGATATCCCGTACCGTAAAAAAGTTGCCGAGCGATTTCGACATCTTTTCTTCGTTGATCCGCACAAAACCATTGTGCATCCAGAGGTTGACGAAGGGTTCGCCGGTCGCGCCCTCGGACTGGGCAATCTCGTTTTCGTGATGGGGAAACTGGAGGTCGGCACCGCCACCATGAATATCAAAGTGGTTGCCGAGACATTGGGTCGACATGGCCGAACATTCAATATGCCAGCCCGGTCGGCCGGCACCCCATGGCGAGTCCCAGGCCGGCTCGCCGGGTTTGGCGGCCTTCCAGAGGGCAAAATCCAGCGGATCGCGTTTGGCCTCGCCGATCTCGACCCGGGCCCCGGCCCGTAGATCCTCGAGAGCCTTGCCAGACAACCGGCCATAACCGGAAAAACTCGCCACGGCGTAATACACATCGCCATTGCCAGCCTCATAGGCGTGTCCCCTAGTGATGAGCCGCTCGACCATGGCGAGAATCCCCGGGATATGCCCGGTGGCGCGGGGCTCCAGGGAAGGCGGCAAGACCTTGAGGGCGGTGGCGTCTTCGTGCATGGCTTTGATGAAGCGGCCCGTCAAGGCCGTGAGCGATTCGCCGTTTTCATGGGAACGGCGGATGATCTTGTCGTCGATGTCGGTGATATTGCGGACATAGGTCACCTTGAGACCCAGAGCCTGCAAGTAACGGTAAACCATGTCAAAGACCACCATCACGCGGGCGTGTCCCAGGTGGCAATAGTCATACACCGTCATGCCGCAGACATACATCGACACCTGCCCCGGGACGATGGGCTGGAAGGGTTCCTTGGCGTTGGTCAGGCTATTATGGATGTGAAGCATGGCAAAAAAGACCCGCAAAAAAACGCCATGCTACTCAGTCCGTTCAGGTTCAGCTATGGCAAAAAAAGGGTATGCTAGCATGGCAACCCGATGATCAATCCTGGAGGTATCCCAATGGTTTCCCTAAAAACGCCGGTGTGTGATTTTGGCACCCCCGCCCCGAACTTTTCGCTGCCAGGTGTCGATGGCCGTACCTGGAGCCGCGACCAGTGCTGCGGCAAGCAGGGGTTGTTGGTAATGTTCATTTGCAACCACTGTCCTTACGTCAAGGCCGTGCGCCAGCGCATCGTCCGCGATGCCCGAGAACTGGCGGCACTGGGGATCGGCTGCGTCGGGATTCTCTCCAACGATGCGATGGGATATCCCGAGGACTCCTTCGAGAATATGCAAAAGACTGCCCAGGACTGGGCTCTGCCATTCCCCTATCTGTGGGATGAAAGCCAAAACGTGGCACGCGCCTATGGGGCGGTCTGCACCCCGGATTTTTTCGGTTACAACGCCCAACTGGAGCTTCAGTATCGAGGCCGGCTGGATGAGAGCAAGAAAGACACCGCCCCGGAGGGGGGGCGACGGGATCTCTTCGAGGCGATGAAGCGAGTGGCCGAGACGGGCCAGGGGCCGTCGGATCAGATCCCTAGCATGGGGTGTTCGATCAAGTGGCGGGAGCCTGGCCGGGCGGCGTGACGCTCACCAAAAAGCTACTGTGATCGAAGGTCTGCCCCTGCCACTTTGGGAATGGGTGGCCTATCTGGCGATGGGTTCGCTGGCCGGCGTCCTGGCGGGGCTCTTGGGCGTGGGAGGCGGGCTGGTGATCGTGCCGGTGCTGTTGTGGGTCTTCGCGACCCTCGCCATGAATCCGGATGTCATCCCGCATCTTGCCATCGGCACCTCACTGGCCACCATCGTTGTCACCGCTCTGTCATCGATCCATGCCCATCAGTCACGCGGGGCGATTGGCTGGGCCTGGGTGTGGGGGTTGACCCCCGGCATCCTGTTGGGTGCCTGGTTCGGGACGGTTATTGCGGCCTGGCTATCGGGATCTTCTCTCAAGCGAATTTTTGGCTTTTTCGTCATTCTGCTGGGGGTGCAGATGCTCATGGGTGTGCGTTTTGAGCGGACTTGGCGGTTGCCTGGCCGATGGGGGCTCGCGGGGGTCGGGGGAGTGATTGGCATGCTGTCGGCGCTCATTGGCATTGGCGGAGGTTCCCTCACCGTGCCCTTTCTGGCTGGGGGTGGTGTAGTGATGTCGCAGGCCGTGGCGACCTCCGCCGCCTGCGGATTTCCGATTGCCGTGGCGGGCACGCTGGGATTTGTGTGGAATGGCTGGGGACTGCCCGGACTACCGTCCGGCAGCAGCGGTTTTGTTTACTGGCCGGCGGTCGCCGGTATCACCCTCACCAGTAGCCTGATGGCCCCTTGGGGTGCGCGGCTTGCCCACCATCTGCCGGCGGTCGTTCTCAAGCGCGTTTTCTCAGCCTTGTTACTCCTGATGGGTGCCCGGTTGCTGTTCGGTTAAGCCGGTGCAGCCGATAGATATCCATTTCCCGATCAGGCCGGCGGAGGTTCGGCTGATTCTCGAACGGATCCGCGACGAGAATCTGGCCAGCCTCAAACTCGGCCAGCGGGTTGAGGCCGTGGCCTTGAGCTGCAACGACAAGGGTGTGATCCGACTCCAGATGGCAGGCCGCGAAATCATCGCCCAAAGCGCAATTCAGATCCAACCAGGCCAACGGCTGCAACTCGTGGTGGTCAAAGCGGGTGAACGGCCGGAATTGCGTCTCGCGCCTTTGCCCAGCGTGCCGGCGACCGTTCAGACCAAACAGGATGCCCTGCGTGTGACCTTGCCACGCCAACAACCCCTGGACGAAACCCTCACCCGCCTTCAGGCCTGCCTCGAAAACCCTCGAACCCCCTTACCCACCCCCGTCCGGGAGACCGCTCAAGCCGTGCTGCAGCTGTTGCCGGATCATCCCGAACCCCCCGATGCGGCCGTGTTGAAGACCCTGATTCAGGGCAGCGGAGTGTTTTTAGAGGCTCGTCTGGCTGCCGGGATGCCACCATCAGGCCCCGACCTCAAGGTGGCTCTGTTGAATTTGTTGTCACAGGTGCGTGCCGCAGGCACCGAGGCCCGCCCACCGCCTGCACCGATTCTTCCCCATCCAGTGCCCAACACTCCCCCGGCAATCCCGCCGCCAGTTCCCGCTGTGACACCGGTGCGACTCACGATAATGCCTGCCATCGTCTCGC
>JBAXSA010000203.1:0-5464 GCA_037130945.1 Pseudomonadota bacterium
GTCTATGGTAAGAAATTTGTTACTCATCGACAAAACCTTGTGGTTGGGTTGCCAAATCGCTAGTTTACCTGATCTGCCAGGAACAAGCCGGACAGGCTCCTAGGCGAATCTCAGGGACTCAGCCGCATGACGCGATAGCCGCCGCTGCCGGGTGACTCAGCAAGAAACCCCGCGAGCCAGGCCAGCAACGCCTCGAAGCGTTCCTCGAATCCCCAGGGCGGGTTGACCACGCAGAGACCACAGCCCTGCAAGCGATAGCCAGACTGGGTCACGGGGCCGGTCAGCAGCTCTCCGGCGAGGATGTCCGGGATCCCGGTGTCGTGGATCGCCCGCTGAAGGCCCCGTGTCCGGGCCAGTTCCATGATGGGGTACCAGAGCATGACGACCGTCGCCGGCCAACGCTGGATGGCGGTGGTCAGACCGGTTGCGACGACCCGGTGGTATTCCTCAGGGGTTTCATAGGCTGGATCAATCAGCACTAGGGCGCGACGTTCCGGGGGGGGAAGAAAGGCCTTGAGGGCCAGGTAACCATCCTGATGATGCGTAGCGACCTGGCGGTCGCCGTAAAAAAGCTGATGAAGCTGTCCTTGAATCAGCGCGCTCCCCTCGCACAGAATCAGCCGATCCTGCGGGCGGGCCAGGGCGCGCATCAGGGCGGGGGAGCCCGGATACTGGCGAAGTTTGCTGTCTGGGTTGAATGACCGAACCAGGTCGAGGTACGTCGAGACCTCGGGCGGGGCAGATCCGATGTCTGTCCACAGCCGTCCAATCCCTTGGCGAAATTCGTTGCCCTTGCGCGCCGCCGGGCTGGTCAGAGCGTAGAGACCCTGGCCGGCGTGGGTGTCGAGGTAACAATAGCCGCTTTCCTTGCGTTGCAGGGCGGTGGCGAGCGTCACCAGCGTGGTGTGTTTGACGACATCGGCGGCATTGCCGGCATGAAACTCATGGCGATAACCATACATCAGAGGGGGTTCCTAAAATTCAGATTTGGCTTACAGCTCAGGGCGAACGGTACCGGTCAGACAGGCTGCTACCTTGGCAAATTCCGATTATCGGAAGTGTAAACCTGTAGCGCACTATCTGATTTTCGCCCGGATTACCGCCAGTTGGTGAATGTCCTCCAGCACATGCCCGCCAATATGCCAGTATTGGGCACCATGGCCAACCATCGGATGGTGGCTGATGTGGTGGCGCAACCCCTGCACAGGGTCTCTCTTAGCGGTTAAACTCTCCGTCTCAACCGGGTCTCCCGAAGATCCCATTCACCCCCCCAAAAAAATATCAAGCCGGTCGGTTGCCATTTAACAGGCGCGGAATCGACAGGCGAGGAGACTGCCATATGAACATCGTCGATCACATTCACGACCTGCTGGACACGCACGCTGAAATCCGTAGCATGGTCACGGAATTAAAGCAGTTGATGACCCAGGAACAGTTGGCCATCCGTCCCACCGCCCGCACGGCTCATCAGATGCTGTGCGACCTCACCGGTATCATCCATGATCACCTCGCCGAGGAGGACAAGCATCTCTATCCTCCGCTCCTCCAACACGAAGACCCCAAGATCCGCAATCTGGTCTGGGGTTTTCTCAATGGCGAAAAGGCGGTTCGCAAACAATGCGATGATTACCGCCACAAATGGCTTAAGGAATGCCGTTTTGAATTCTCGGACGAATTCATGGCCGCGACCCAGGAGGTTCTAGATCATGTGTTGGTGCGTTTTGAACAGGAAGAAACCCTGTTGTTCCCAAAACTTCAAGCCACTGGCCAGTAGCGCCAGTTTCAACCGCTATTGATGTTTTGACTGGTTTCCCCTTATCCATGGCTCCCTCGCTGGAGAGTGTGAGCCATGAAATGGGGCGATCCTCGCTGGCTAATGCGCCTCGTCCCAATGATGGCCGACCCCGATCTCGACCCGCAGCGGCACCCGCAACTCGGGCGCCTGCTCCATCAGGTGGCGAATTCGGCTGGTAGCCTCCGCAACGAACCCCGCTTCGACCTCAAACACCAGTTCGTCGTGAACTTGCAGAATCATCCGGACGGGCGGACTTTCTGACTGAATCCACTGATCCAGAGTGATCATAGCCCGTTTAATGAGATCGGCGGCGGTGCCTTGCAAGGGGGCATTGATGGCGGTGCGCTCGGCCGCAGCCCGCAGGGCCTGGTTTCTGGATTTGAGATCCGGCAGGGTGAGGCGGCGGCCAAACAGGGTTTCCACATAGCCCTGACTTTGGGCAATCTCGCGAATTTGCGTCATGAAGTCGCGTACCCCGGGATAACGCTGAAAATAGCGATCTATCTGCGCCTGGGCGGCGCGACGATCAATGCCGAGTTGCCGGGCCAGACCGAAGGCCGACATGCCGTAGATCAGGCCAAAGTTGATGGCCTTGGCCGCCCGGCGCTGTTCCGGGGTGATCGCTTCGATGGCCTGGCCGGAGACCTCGGCGGCGGTGGCGCGATGGATGTCGACCCCCGCCTCGAAGGCCTGGATCATGGCATCATCCCCGGAAAAGTGGGCCATTAACCGCAATTCAATCTGGGAATAATCCGCAGCGAGCAGACGCCATCCCTCGGGTGCGACGAAGGCTTGCCGGATGCGCCGGCCATCCCCGGTGCGCACCGGGATGTTCTGAAGGTTGGGATTGGACGAGGATAGCCGTCCGGTGGCGGCCACGGTCTGGTGATAGGAGGTATGAATCCGGCCAGTCTCGGGGTTGACCCTCTGGGGCAGTTTGTCCACATAGGTGGACTTGAGCTTGGCCAGTCCCCGGTGTTCCAAAATTAGACGGGATAATTCGTGACCCTCATCGGCCAAGGTTTGGAGTACCTCCTCGGAGGTGGAAGGGGCACCGCCGGGGGTTTTGCTACGCACCGGCAGTTTTAGGTGCTGGTAGAGGATCTCGCCAATCTGTTTGGGAGACGCCAGATTGAACGTCATGCCGGCGACCTGATAGGCCTGGGTTGCCAAGTGATCCAGCCGCTGTCCCAGTTCCGCGCCAAACCGCTTGAGCTGCTGGCTATCGATTTGCACGCCCTGGCGCTCCATCCGGGCCAGCACGGGCACCAGCGGCATCTCCAGGTTTTGCAGGAGCGCCGCCTGCCGGGGCAAGGCCTGCAAGCGGGGCCAAAGATGATGATGCAGCGCCAGCGTCACCTCGGCATCTTCGGCGGCATAAGGCGTGGCCTGTTCCATCGGTACGGCGGCGAAATCGATCTGTTGCCGGCCCTTGCCCGTCACCGACTCGTAGGGGATATTCGAACGGCCCAGGTACTGGCGGGCCAGGGCATCGAGGTCATGACGAATCAAGGTGCTGTCCAGCACATAGGACTCCAGCAAGGTGTCGAAGGCCATCCCGGCCATCTCGATGCCATAGCGGGACAGCAAGTTGAAATCATACTGGAGGTGTTGTCCGACCTTGGCGCATTGGGGGTTTTCCAGCCAGGGTTTTAAGCGCGCCAGGACTACCTTGCGTGACAACTGTTCGGGTGCCCCGGGGTAACAGTGGCCCAGCGGCAGATAGGCGGCCTCTCCCGTTTCGACGGCAAAGGACACTCCCACCAGCTCGACCCGCAGGGCATCCCGGTGGGTAGTTTCGGTATCGAAGGCCGAGAGTTCGGCAACCTCGAGGCGTGCCAGCCAGCGATCCAGATCCGCCAGGGTCAGGATCGTCTCATAGCGGCGCGCTACCGCCACCTCGAGAGCGGCGGCGGGCCGGGGATCGGGTGTCAGGGCGGCCATCAGACGCCGGGCCTCGAGGCGCTCAAACCAGCCTCGCAGGGTGGCAACATCAGGCTCCCGGCGCGCCAGATCCTCCAGGGTTTCAAGGGCTAGCGGAAGATCCTCTCGCAAGGCCACCAACTGTCGCGACAGGGGCAACAGCGTCAGACTGGCGCGCAAACTCTCGCCAGCCTTGCCCTTGACCTCGTCCGCCCGGGCCATGAGAGCCTCCAGGGAACCAAACTCGACCAGCCACTTGGCGGCGGTTTTAGGCCCACACCCCGGCACGCCGGGCACGTTGTCCGAGATATCCCCGGTCAGCGCCAGAAAATCCCCCAGTTGTTCCGGTGGCACCCCAAATTTGGCGATCACCCCCGCCCGATCCAGACGCGTGTCCTTCATGGTGTCCAGCAGGATAATCTGGTCATTGACCAATTGGGCCAGATCCTTGTCGCTCGAGACAATCAGCACTTCCCAGCCTTGATGGGCGGCCCGGCGGGCCAGGGTGGCGATGACATCGTCGGCCTCCACCCCGGGCATCTTCAGTAGGGGTAGCCCCCAGGCGGTCACGATCGCCTGGAGGGGCTCAATCTGGGCGCGCAAATCGGGCGGCATGGGGGGGCGGTGGGCCTTGTAATCCGGGTAAAGGGCATGGCGAAAGGTCGAGCCGCCGGCATCGAAAACCACCGCCAGATGCTCTGGTTGCACCTCGACCAGCAGACGCTGGATCATTTGCAAAACCCCGACGACCGCCCCAGTCGGTTCCCCGCGTGAATTGGATAAGGGCGGCAGGGCATGAAAGGCCCGGAAAAGATAGGAGAAACCATCGATCAGAACCAGTTGGGCGGGTGTCTTCATCACTGGGAACTCGGGGTCAGGGGGCGGGCGTGGGTGGGGAGGGCGGCGTCTCGCACGTTGTCAGACAGAGGATGCCATGGCTATTATGCCGGATATCAAAGGCAGGGGAATTTTCCTGAACCCCTGCCGGATGGAGTCAAACCTGATGACGATCTGTTCCCGTAAACCCGCCGCGCACGGGCCCTGGGCCGAAATCGACCGCCATGCCCTCGGCCATAACCTGGAACAGGTGCGGGCATTGGCTCCCGGCCAGCGGCTGTGGGCGGTGATCAAAGCCGATGGCTACGGTCATGGCCTGTTGACGGCGGCGGCGGGGCTTGACCAGGCCGATGGATTTGCGGTGGCGCGCTTGCCCGAAGCCTTGCAACTGCGGGCTGCCGGAATGAGACACCCGATTCTGCTGCTGGAAGGGGTCTGTGACTCCGAGGGTTTGGCCATTGCCGCCCAGCAGGGTCTGGAGGTCGTTCTGCACCATTGGCCGCAGGTCGAGTGGCTCTGCCAGGCCCCCCCGGTTCCGCCCGTGACGGTCTGGATCAAGATGGATAGCGGTATGCACCGTCTGGGTTTTTCGCCCGCTGTGGTGCCCGAGGTGCTGGCCCGGCTGGAACCCTGCCCCGGCTGGGTGCGACCACCGCGTTTTTTATCTCACCTGGCCTCTGCCGATGATCGCGAAGACCCCTTCACCAGCCATCAATACCAGCGCCTCCAGACCCTACCGGAAATCGCCAGGGCAGAGTTGAGCCTGGCCAACTCGGCGGGCCTCCTAGGGCATCCCGGTCTCCGCCATCATGGGGTTCGTCCGGGCCTCATGTTGTATGGCATTTCCCCCTTTGCGGGTCAAATCGGCCAGGATCACGGCTTGAGGCCGGTCATGACGCTCAAGGCCAG
>JBAXSA010000204.1:0-5440 GCA_037130945.1 Pseudomonadota bacterium
CGGAAGCCCGGGATCCGGAAACCGGCGGCCACATCAAGCGCACCCAGAACTATGTCCGGCTCCTGGCCGAACAACTGCGCCCCCATTCTCGTTTCGCCATGCTTCGCGAGGCCGGCATAGCCGAACTCCTGTTCAAGTCGGCACCCCCTCCATGATGTGGGCAAGGTGGGCGTACCGGATAACATTCTGCTCAAACCCGGCAAACTCACCACCGAGGAATGGGTCGAGATGAGGAAACATGCGGAGTTTGGCTGGAACGCCCTGCAAGTCGCCTTGCGAGAGATGGGAGAAGACTCCTTTTTGCATATCGCGGCGGAGATTGCCTACACTCATCACGAAAAATGGAATGGCACCGGCTATCCCCGGGGGCTGGCCGGGGAAGAAATCCCGGTGTCGGGACGACTCATGGCGCTTGCCGATGTCTACGACGCCCTGATTAGCCGCAGGGTCTACAAGTCCCCCATGTCCCACGATCAGGCCGTGGCGATTATTGTCGAAGGCCGGGACCGGCACTTTGATCCCGAAGTCGCAGATGCCTTTCTGGCCCTGCAGGAGCCCTTTCAGGAGACAGCCCAGCGATTCCTGGACAGCGATGACGAACTGATGGCGGCTGCAAGGCGTATGGGAGCGAGGTAAAACATGTCACAGTTGAACAGACTAAAAATGGGCATTGCTGGTGATTCTGCCCCATTCGTAGCGAGGCCACCAGCGTAAAGTCGCGCAGCGTCGATGCGTGAACTCTGTGTCCGATGGCCTGATTAGTCATTTCATGGGCTTCCCGTGATGCCTACCTGCGCAACTTTACGCTGGTGGCCAAACCATCGAGGATAACCGTATTGTGAAACCCGACCGCATCACCGCCGACCACGCGATCCTCTGGGCAGAGGATCACCTCCAGTTGCTTGACCAGCGTTTTTTACCCCACAGCCTTGGCTATCTGGCTTATGACAGCGCAGCCGCAACCGCCGGAGCCATCCTTCAGATGGTGGTGCGGGGCGCGCCGGCCATTGGCATTACCGCCGCCTATGGGGCGGTGCTGGCGGGCCGGACGGCCTATGCCCGGCAGGGTGCGGACTGGCGACAGGGCTGGCAGGACGACTTGGCCATCCTGGCCGGAGCCCGGCCTACTGCAGTCAATCTGGCTTGGGCGCTGACACGGATGACCGAGCGGGCGGCGACCCTGGGCCCTGGCGATCCCACCCCGGCGCTGCTGGCCGAGGCCCGGGCCATCCATGCCGAAGATATTGCCGCCAATCGCTGTCTGGGTGATCTGGGTGCGGCCTTGCTGAAGACACCGACCTCGGTCATCACCCATTGCAACGCCGGGGGCTTGGCGACCGGGGGCTACGGTACGGCCCTGGGGGTGATTCGCAGCGCCTATCGCGATGGCAAGATCGAACGGGTCTACGCCGATGAGACCCGGCCCTGGCTCCAGGGCGCGCGCCTCACCGCCTGGGAACTCCACCAGGACGGCATCCCCGTAACTCTTTTAAGCGACAACGCCGCAGCCCTGCGCATGGCGCGTGGCGGTATTGGCTGGGTGATCGTCGGTGCCGACCGGGTGGCTGCCAACGGCGATGTCGCCAACAAGATTGGCACCTACGGCCTGGCCATTCTGGCTCGCCATCACGGGGTCGGGTTCATGGTGGCGGCACCGGTCTCTACCCTTGACCTGGCATTGCCGGATGGCTCGGGCATTCCCATTGAGGAACGCCCCGGCAGCGAGCTGACCCAGTGTGGCGGGGTGGAGATCGCCGCCCCGGGGGTGCCGGCCTGGAACCCGGTGTTTGACGTCACCCCGGCGGCTTTGGTCGATGCCCTGGTCACCGAGCGGGGCGTGGTGTTGGCCCCCGACACCGAACGAATTGCCCGATTGATGGCAACCGGTACATTGAAATAACCGATACACCCATCCGAAAAACCCAAGATGAGCCTTCCTGTTCGTCTGAACCCCTGTGTTCTGGTATCCTTAAAAGCTGAAGGCTAGCTCTTGCATAGCCGTTTCACCGAAATTTCCAGGGTGTTTTTTTCCGATCCAGGCAAGGAGAGAATCTGGTTTTTTTTCGCCTCTCCATTGCGGAAAATCGCCTTGTTGGAAATTTATTTATTCTTCATCACTGAAATATGCATCAAGAAATATGTCTAAAACTATTGGTATTGATCTTGGGACGACCAATTCCGCCGCAGGCCTGAAACGCTTGGAGGTTGAGATTATCCCCAACGCCGAGGGCGATGCCTTGACTCCATCGGTGGTCGGAGTTCAGGAAAAAAAGGGCTTCTTTCGCAAGAAAGAGCAGTTCGTCGTCGGCAAGCACGCATTGGACTGGCTAGCCCAGGATCCGGAAAACACGATTCTTTCGGTCAAGCGCCTCATGGGGCGCGGTTTTAGCGATCCCGATGTCGAGCGCCTGATCAGGGAACACCACTTCGCTTATACGATCCGCCCCCTCACGGGTGGCTCGGCCAACAGCGTGGCGGTGATGCTCGGCGACAAGGAGTATGCCCCGGAACAGATTTCTTCCATGATCCTCGGCAAGATCAAGGAGGATTGCGAAAAACACCTTGGCGAGAAAATTGATTACGCCGTGGTGACGGTGCCCGCCTATTTCAACGACAAGCAAAAGCACGCGACCCGAATCGCCGCCGCACTGGCCGGCCTCAAGGTGCAGCGCCTGCTCCCGGAACCGACGGCAGCGGCCATTTCCTTTGGGGTCGATTCCATTGCTGCGGGCGAGGCCAAGACCATCCTGGTCTACGACTTCGGTGGTGGTACCTTCGATGTCTCGGTGCTGACCGTCGCGGATGGTCAGTTCATCGAGCAGGGCAAGGGGGGGGACATGTGGATGGGGGGCGACGACATCGACAGTCTGATCGTTCGCCATGTTTATCGCCACACCGAGGAAGCCAACGGGATCGAGGACATCACCACGCTGATCGGAAAGATGCCGCGTGACGAGAGAAACCGCCTCCTAGGCGATCTGAAGCGCAAGGTGGAACAGGCCAAGATCCAGTTGAGCGACAAGGAACGCACCGTGATCGAAATCCTGGGATTGCTCAAGGATGCGGACGGCGACATCCTGGATATCGAGGTGGAATTTAGCCGCGAGCAATTCGAATCCCTACTCGCTCCCTTCGCCAATCGTAGTGTTGAGCTGATTACCCGGGTGCTGACGGATATCCACTTCGAGCCCGCGATGATCGACCAGGTGGTCATGGTCGGCGGTTCATCGAGCATCCCGTTGTTGCAGCGCAAGGTGCGCGAGCTGTTTGGCCCGGACAAGGTGCTGATTCATCCCCGCCCGATGTTGGCGATCACCGAAGGTGCGGCCATTCTGGCCCATCGCCTGGCCGATCGGCTGGAGTGTCCAGGATGCGGAAAAGACGTGGCCCAGACGGATCAAGTCTGTGCCTATTGCGGTTTCGATCTGGCGGCGGATCTGTCCAAACGCGGCGTGCGGGATATTGTCCACAGTGTTTCCCACGACTACTACCTGGAGCTGGAAGATGGCAGCGATCAGCTCTTGGTGGAAAAAAACACCCCCCTGCCGGTGACGACCCAGGGCACCTTCTCCCTGATTCATGCCGAGCAGCGTCTGGCGCATTTTAAGTTTTTCAATCGCGTCGGGGATGCTCGCGAGTCCATCGGCGACCTCTGGTTGAGTTTTGACGATACCATGGTGGAATCCACCGGAAAGCATCCCGCCGAGGTGACGCTTGACTTCAAGATTGACGAGGACAACATCATCAGAGTTGCTGCCGCGCTCAAGGGGCAACCGGATATCAAGGTGAGCCGCACGCTCTCGCGGGGCGGCCCCGACGAGCGGCTGTTCCTCGATCTTGAACAGGCGATTGCGACGATTAACAGCGAGCAACACGAGTATTGGGTCACCTACGACTTCCTGCAATGGGCCACTCGTATCGCCAAACGCATCAACGATGTGGTCGATCCCAAGACCGGCAAGGGGGATACGGAGATTGTCGAACAGACCCAGCAACAGCTTCGAACCGCCAGGGATCTGGCCCAGCGGAACGAGACCACCTATTCCCAGCTCTACTATGCTGAGGATCTGGTGAAGCAATTCGGACACCTCATGCCCGGGAATGAAAGCAAGGATCTGACCCATAGCATCGATGCCCTGAAGGCCGCTAGCGAAACGGGGACGGCGGAGGCGGTTCTCAAGGCCCGCAAAAAGATGGAGAAAGAGACCGGCCGGCAGTCAAAATTCTCTATCTTTACCAGTATCGATCAGGCGATTGAGGTGCAATACAAGGAAAATCCCACCCAAGCGGATCGCCTCATCCGGCAGCGGCAGGAACTGTTCAAGCTGATGGAAAAGAACGATGTCGAGCAAGCCCGCAAGCTGCTCAGCAAGCTGATGCCTGAGGTTCACGGCATCATCGAACAGTACAGCAAGCAGAAATTACACATTTGGAAAGGCGTGCGTAAAGTCGACTAATGTCGGCAAGGTGTCCGGTTTGTGGCAGGGCCGGGCTGCAGTCCGGGGCTGTCGAATGCCCCCAGTGCAATGCCGACTTGGAGGCCTTTCAGTTGCTGGAAGGGCTGGAAGAAGTCCCCCCCGTTCCGCTGGTACAAACTTCGGTCACAACCGATGAGGCGCGGGGGGAGGGGGGAGGGACGGCGTTAACGGCCGTTCACCCCCCCTCGGCAAGTCCGGTCTATCTGGCGTTACTGGTATTACTGGCCGGCCTGCTCTTGGGTGCCGGTTTCATTTTTTATCTCATGCCAAGGCCCAATACCGTCGTACCCATAGACTCCTGGGTTCGGATCGAGCCTGCGTTACAACAGGTGCAACGGCAGATCGAAGAGATGCAAACAGACAGGGCGCAAGGCGACGAGGCGATAGCACAGCGCCTCGATGAGCGGCTTGTCCATATCGCCGGGCAATTACCGATGCTCGCACGCCGGGACGATCTGGTGGTGTTTGATGAGCGGTTATCGCTTTTGGAACAGCGTCTGCGGCAATGGATGGAAAAACCATCGATCCAGCCGGCTGCCGCACCCGTCAGGAGGCATGTATCCGCTGTCCCCAAGACTCCGAAGACAGAGACGGTCAGCGGGAACGAAACGGTGCGCGTGCATCACCTGACCGGCAGCGATACCCTTTGGAACATTGCCGAACGCTGCTGCGGAACGGGTCATCTTTATCCGGTCTTGCTGGTACTCAATCCCGGCCTCGGAACCCGTTTCCCCCCCAGTGGTAAGATCCGTCTGCCTGCGGATCAAACCGCCGCCCGGCGGCTGCTGGCGGAGTCGGTCGTCGAACAGGATGGCCGGCGCTTGCTGCACTACCCGATTGTCGCGGGCGATACCTGGCAGAAGATCTCGCAACGGCTCTACGGGCACGCCAAACTCGCCGCAGAGCTTGATCGTCTCAACGGCGGTAGGCCACCCGAGCCGGGGGCGTCCGCCTGGGTTCCA
>JBAXSA010000205.1:0-5436 GCA_037130945.1 Pseudomonadota bacterium
GAGACGAGACGAGACGAGACGAGACGAGACGAGACGAGACGAGACGAGACGAGAGTAAGGATGTGCATAAGATGCTACTTGTCAAGGGATAAATGCACCGCAACGCCCGATGCCGTTTTTTCGCTGCTTTTGATTCGGCCCACGGCCTCACCCCGAAAATGATCGAACCATGAGGAGATATCCTCACTGATTTGGAAATTAAAAACAATTGCCCCCGAGGGCAAAATCGAAGATATCTGCGCCACGCCCCTTTGGCCATAGTTCACGATGACGCCACCCTGGACACCCAAACGGCACCCCACGGCGGACAACTGCGCTGCATCAGGGTACGCAGACACCCGGCGCTGACCCGGGTCAATAACCCATTGCCTTCGTCAGTGCTGGCAGGCCGGACAATAAAAGCTCGAACGCTGGCCGATGCGAATCTCGCACACGACGCCCGCACATTGCTGGCAGGGCTGCCCGGTTCGTCCATAAACCTTCAGGGATTGGGCAAAATACCCGGGACGGTCTTGTTCGTTGCGGAAATCCCGGAGGGTCGTACCGCCCTGGATGATCGCCTGATCCAGCACACTGCGTATGGACGAAACCAGCCTTTCGTAGCGTTTTTTGGCGATGTCTCCGGCGCTGCGAGCGGGGTGAATGCCCGCCAGGAACAGGGCCTCGCTGGCATAGATATTTCCCACCCCGGCCACCAGGGTCTGATCGAGCAACAGGGCTTTGATGGCCCTCTGACGGTTATGACTGGCCTGGTGGAGATAGCCGCCATTAAAACCGGCGTCCCAGGGTTCCGGGCCTAGCCGTTCGAGCAGGGGATGATGGCCCGGATCCGCGCTCCACAGTACCAGGCCAAAGCGCCGCGGGTCGTGAAAGTGCAACACCGGGCCATTGGCCAGCGTCAGGCTCAGGTGATCATGAACCCGAGGTGGCGTGTCACGGGGACTGAGCCGCAAACTTCCGGACATCCCCAGGTGGATCAGCAAACCGCCTTCGCGCCATGCCATTTGCAGGTACTTGCCGCGCCGCCCCACCCGCTCAATCCGCTGGCCCATCAACTGGCCAGGCAGATCCAACGACAGTGGGTAGCGCAGACGGGTCTCCCGCACCACCACCGACTCGATGAGGCGATCGACGAGATGGGGTTCGAGACCTCGGCGAATGGTTTCGACCTCGGGCAATTCCGGCATTATCTGACCTCCCAGTCCGCCGGGGTGGCCACCAGATGGGGCAACAACCAGTCGGCCGCCAGGCAGACTTGCTCGCCCTTTAGCACATAGCGATCACCGGCAATCGGGTCAGTACCGCCGAGATCCAGCCATTGGCCGTCGATCTCCAGGCGATACAGCGGCGGGGTAAGCTGCATGTCGTTCAGCACGAGTCCCGCCACCGGATAACACTGGCCGGCGGGAGCCGTCAGCCAGCGTAGCAGGGTCGCCACCCGCTCTGGCCGGGCGAGTGCCTCGCGGGGATGGATCAGCCACCAGTGATCATGGCGGCGTTCCAGACGAATCCCAGTACCTCGGCGGTGGGTGATGGCCATGCGCGTCACGCTGGCCGGATCGATCGCCGTCAGTGGTGGCGGAAGCGGCACCCGGAGCCCCGGCTGGAGAGTGGCCAGCGTTCCAAGAATCGCCGCTGCCATCCCCCAACCCCAGGGGTGCCGTGTCAGGACGCTCACCGGGTTAGCCTCGCCGGCGGCGGAGTGTCACCCACAAGCCGATACCGAGCAGGAGTAGCGGGGCACCCAACAGCAGACCGAGACCCAGGAAGGCCTGGGCGGGTGCGGTCAACACCAGTTCTTGATCTGGCCGAGGGGCCAATGGCAAGGGCACCAGGGCGTCCTCCGCAGCCAGCCAGCGCACCAGGCTGAGTCCCAGCGGAAGATTACCGCCATTGGCGAGATAACGGTTGGAGAGAAAATCGCTATCACCAATCACGGTTATCCGTTGTTCCTTGCCGTCCAGGGTGCGGGTCAGGGCCAGCCCCAGGGTGAGGGGGCCTGCGGTTTCTCCCTGATGCGGCTGACGGCGCACCTCGCCCTGGATTGGCCCGGTTTCGTTCCAGGTGCGCGTCATGGATCGCAGCAGAGGCTCGGCCTGCCAGTCAGGGGACAGGGGCTCGACCGCCACACTGCCGGGAAAGAGGGTCAAGGCCTTCAGGCCACGGATCGCGGGATGATCGGGATAGTCCGCTACCACCGCAATGGTCGGATCCTCAAGCCCCAGATCCCGGCCATTGGGATCCACCACCACCCCTGGGCGAAAACCGATGCCCAACACCTCGGCCAGGGTCTGGAGCGGTTGCAGGTCACCCGGATCGGCGAGCCACAGGAGATTGCCGCCCCGTTCGACATAGTGGAGGAGCTGGCGCAACTCCCCGGTTAACCAGCGGGTTTGCGGGCTCGGCAGGATCAATAGATCGATGTTTTCGGGAATCTGTGGCACCTCGGCCAATGACAGGGCCAGGATTTTAAAACCGCGCTGGGTCAAAGCCTGGCCAAAATCTCCCAGATCGTGATTGGCGATGCCATTCAAGGCCCTTTCGCCATGGCCGGTGAGGGTCAGGAGGGTGCGCGGTTCGGTCATCAGGAGCCGTTGCAAGGCCGCAGATAAAGTCTCCTCGCGCAGTTCGGCCAGATGCTCTTGACGATCCTGATAGGCCACCAGGGTCTCTCCCATCCGGCTCACCCCCCGCTCGCGAGCTCGCCCCGGTTCCCGCTGAGGATCCACAAGCTCTAGCGTGATGCCGGGATAGTGGCGCTGGTAGCGGCCGATGAAGGCCCGCACGAGACGGTGCGAATCCCGGCTGGTGGTGACAAAACAGGTGATTTTCACCGGCCCGGAGAGTCGCCCGAGAATCATTTGGCTGGCTGGCGACAGGCTGTGGTGATGTCCCTGGGTGGCGTCCCATTCCCACGCATAATACTGGCTCAACCAGGCGGTCAGGCCGAAGCAGAGCCCGACCAGCAGATACCAGAAAAACCGCCGGCCGAGCGTGCCCGTCATGACCCGATCCGCCTGGCCAGACGGCGTTTGGCCAGCAGCAAAGCCAGCCCGATCCCCAGCAAAAAGTAGACGACATCCTGGCTTCTGACCAGGCCCGTCAAAAAGGGCAAAAAGTGTTCGTTCCAGGCCAGCCATTCGAAAACCCCCTCGCCATGACTCCGCACCACGGCACCGGCCTGACCCACCACGGAGAGCGCGAGCAGAATGGCATAGCTCCCCGCCGCAGCCAGGGCCGGTTGCGCGGTGTGGGCGGAGACCCCGAGCCCGATCGCGGCAAATAACGCCCCGGCCAGGAAAAGCCCCAGACTGGCGGTGCCGAGCGTCCCCAGGTCGAGCGCGACCAGCGGCAGCAGTGTCAGGGCCATGCCCAGTGGCAAGGCCGTCAGCGTCGCCACGGGGACGAGCAGCGCCAGGTATTTGCCGAGCAACACCGCCAGGGGCGTGACCGGGGCAGACCCCCAAAGGCGCCAGGCACCGCTGCGAAATTCCTCGCTCAGGCCCTTGATGCCCAGAACGGGTACTGCGAACAACAGCGCCACAGCGGCGATGCCAAAGACGTTGAGGGTCAATTCGAGCGTCAGCCCGGCGACCCGACGCGGGGCATCGAGTGCGGTAAAACGCTCCAGGGTTTGCAAAAATACCCAGGCCACCACCCCTTCGGAAAGAGCCAGGATCACCCATAGGGCCGGGGCGCGGAGCAATCCCCACAACTCACGTCCAGCGATCAGCACCAGCGATCTCGGGTCTAGTCTCATGTAATGGCCTCCGGCGGCGTCTGGGCCGTGGCGAAGGCGCTCGCCAGTCCCTCCGGAGAGCCCGCCAGCCACTCTCCCGCCAGACGACCACCCTGAAGGATCAACACCCGGTGACAGAGGGCCGAGGCCTCTGCCAGACGATGGGTGGAAAAGATCACGCCGGCGCTTTGCGCCAAGGTTTGGATCAGCCCGATGAACTCGGCGCTCTGGAGCGGGTCGAGGCCGCTGGTCGGCTCGTCGAGAATCACCAGGGCCGGAGTATGAACGATGGCCTGGGCGATCCCGACCCGCTGCCGGTAACCCTTGGAGAGCTGTCCCAGCCGCCGCCTTTCCATGCCGCCAAGACCACAACGGGCCATCGCGGCGGCCACAGCCGGCACCGCCTGATACCGTCCCAAGCCACGGAGTCGGGCGGCAAAGGTGAGATATTCGCCGACCCGCATTTCGGGGTAGAGGGGCGGTTGTTCCGGAAGGTAACCCAGCCGCCGCTTGGCCGCCTCGGGTACCTCGTCCAGATCGAGACCACACACCCACACCCGCCCCCGGGTGGAGCCCAGCACCCCGCCCAGCATATCGAGACAGGTCGTTTTGCCGGCACCGTTGGCCCCCAGCAACCCCAGCACCTCCCCCCGGGACAGGCGAAAATGGATCCCGTCAACCGCCAGGCGGGTACCAAAGTGGCGGGTCAAATCCTCGGCTTCCAGGACGGTTTCGATGGTCACTGTCCGTCAGATCTCGGAAAGACTCTGCAATGCCAGGACGAGGTAGCCCAGGTAAAGTCCGCCGTTGAACAGCAGATGCCACAGCCGCAACCGCCTGCGAGCCACCAGAACCCGCAGCCAGATGGCCGCGAGCAGTGTGACAAAGAGGCCGGTCATGATGGCTGGTCGCGGCTCCCAGGTCGTGAAGGCGATGCCAATGGCGGGCAGCAGGGTGCCTTGAAACACCATGGCCCCGGTGATGTTGCCAAAGGCCAGGGTGTCCTTGCCGCGCCGGATCCACAGGATGCTGTTGACCTTCTCGGGCAATTCGGTGGCGATCGGCACGATCAGGAGTGCCAACACCAGGGTCGAGAGACCCAGGGCTCCGGCTCCGGCTGCCAGCGCCTGGACAAACCCCTGGGCACCGGACACCAGCAGCCCGAGACCCATGAGCAGTTGCAGAAGAATCGTTCCCCAACGATCCGGCAACCCGAGGCGCGACAAAAACAACGCATGATGCGCCTCGGTGCCATGGCCCTCGAGAACCAGTGGCGCCGAGGCCCTGATGGTCAGCAGAATATAAAAAAAATAGATCAACACCAGCAACACCACCAGTGTGCTGCGAACGCCCTGCCAGTCTGGCGGTACCCAAAGTGCCGCCACGGCCAATCCGAAGGCCAGCAGGAAGGTGTTGAGATCCCGGGTGAGTCCGGTCATTTCCGGGGTCAGGGCACCTCGGAGCCCCCGCGAAAATACCACCGACAACCCCATGAGACAGATGCTCAAAGTCGAGAGCATGAGGGGGGCTCCGAGAATCGCACCCGCTGCGATCTCCGCGCCGGCGGGTGTAGCCGAGAGTCCGATCAGGGCCACCAAGGGCACGACGGTCTCGGGAAGGGCTGTGCCCACCGCCGCGAAGAGAGAACCGGTCACCCCTTC
Organism: Pseudomonadota bacterium; assembly: GCA_037130945.1. Lineage (GTDB taxonomy): Bacteria > Pseudomonadota > Gammaproteobacteria > Chromatiales > Chromatiaceae > JBAXSA01. Next base: position 5,401 of record JBAXSA010000205.1, read on the forward strand.
GGAGATTCCCAAACGCTCCCCCAAATGTTCCAGGGC
>JBAXSA010000206.1:0-5435 GCA_037130945.1 Pseudomonadota bacterium
ACATGATCATCCGCCAATCCGATGCCCACGCCTGGGCGGAGGTGTGGCTGGAGGGCGAGGGCTGGGTACGGGTGGATCCCACCGCCGCCGTTGACCCGTCGCGGGTCGACAAGGAAGCTCGACGGGGTGGCGAGGGCGAGGGGGGTATTTTCGCTGGCAAGGCGGGCTGGGGGATGCTCAACCGTTTCCTGTGGCAGACCCAGCTGCTGTACGATCTGGCCAACCTGGCCTGGTACCAGCAGGTCTTGTCCTTCGACACCTCCCGCCAAACCGGCCTCATGACGGGTCTCGGTCTGGACGCCTGGGGCGGCTACGGGTATGGACTGGTACTCGGATCGTGTCTGGGGCTCTCCCTGGCCGGGATCATTCTGCTCCTCCGGCCGCGCCAGCCCGCCCAAAATGAGACTGATCGGCTCTATGCCTGTTTGTGTCGTCGTCTGGCCCGCCGGGGTCTACCTCGCCAACCCTGGGAAGGGGCACTGGATTACGGCCGGCGGCTGGGTGAGCACCTGCCCCTGCAGCGCCAACTTCTAGCCAAGATCATGATTCTGGTGACCCGGTTGCGGTTTGCCGCCCATCCATCCCCTACGCTAAAAACCCAACTCAAAATATTAGTGAGAAAATTCAAATAACTTCCGCATTTTACATGAGACGTTATCGGAAATCTTCGGCAAGAGGGAGAGAGGCGGCATCCGGCATGATATGAAATCCTAGTCCGACCCGCCCATGAGTCGCGACAGAACATTATAAATCCAGGCAAAAAGGGCCCCGCCGATGCTGCCATCCACCAACCCGTAGAGAGAGGCGGTGACTACCGAGTTGATGCCGGAACCCGGGTGATAGCCTGGATATAGGGAGGCGACCAGCTCAAGAAAGGCACGGCCGTACTGTGGTGACATCAAGTTGGTCACACCTACGACAAGAATCGCGGTACTCCACAGAATACCGGTTGTTAAAGCCAACGTGGGGATGTGAAAGCGCATCGGGTTACCTCAGAATAAAAGGGACGGAAGCAGGGTCCGGGGCTGAAAAGCCGGCACCTCCAGGCTAGTTTAATCGTCCGGTTTCAGGCTGTGCAAGGTCACACCACCCCGGCCCATTCAACTTTATTTCAGTGCGGTAAGGCAGCATGATCAAAAAAATTCCCATTGAAGATTTGCGGATTGGCATGTTTATCCACGACATGGATCTGAGCTGGATCAATCACCCCTTCATTCGCAACCATTTCAAGGTCGAGGATGCCGAGACGCTCGGCAAGGTTCGGGCCACCCAGGCGAAAGCCCTTTACATTGACACCGACAAGGGTCTGGATGTGGCGGGCGGGCAAAGCGACGCAGAGGTTCGCAGTCAAGTTCAGGCAACGCTGACCCGGGTCGCAAAATCCGCTGCCCGGGACACGGTTCACACGCCGCTGCGGGAAGAATGGCAAAAGGCCGTGATGATCCAAAAGGAGGCGGCCCAGGTGCTGTCCCATCTAATGGAGGATGTGCGCCTTGGCAAACAGATCGAGACCCAACGGCTGGAACCCGTCGTGGATCGGATGGTACGGTCGGTGTTCCGCAACCAGGACGCCCTGATGGGGATGCTCCTGATTCGCGACATGGACAAATACACCTTTGAACATTCTGTGGCGGTGTCGGTGTTGCTGGTCACCTTTGCCAAACACAGCGGCGTCGCCCGGGAACTCATCACCCAGATTGGCATCGGCGGACTACTGCATGACATTGGCAAGACCCGGGTACCTTTGGAGATCCTCAACAAGCCCGGGAGTCTCACCGAAGCCGAGTTCGAGATCATGCGCCGCCATGTGGTGTGGAGCCGGGAGATTCTCGAAACTGCCCCGGGCATCTCGCCGATTACCCTGGCGATTGCCGCGCAACATCACGAGCGATGCGACGGCACAGGCTACCCGAAAAGTCTCAAGGGCGACGAGATCAATCTCTATGGCCAAATGGCCTCGATTGTCGATTGCTACGACGCCCTGACCGCCGACCGCTGTTATCACCAGGGCAAGCCCCCGCATTGGGTGTTGGGCAAACTGGTGGAATGGAGCAAGTTTCACTTCAACCCGGAATTGGTACAGCGCTTTATCCGTTGTGTCGGCATCTATCCGGTGGGTTCCCTGGTGGCCTTGCAGAGTGGCCGTTTGGGGGTGGTGCTGGAATCCAACCCGTCCAACCTCCTAAAACCCATTGTCAAGATTCTCTACGACAAAACCCGCCGGCGCCATCTGACCCCCCGGATACTGAATCTCTCCCGTCAGACAGAACCCATTGACAAGATCACGGGCTCCGAGAATCCCGGCGATTACGGTATCCGCCTCGAGGTGGTTCTGGAGCCATCGGGTTAGGCGGATAGCCGTTCTACTTTTAGACATGATCGGAAACTCAATAGGTTGGGCCGACCTATTTTTGCGGGAGGTTTCCGATAATATGTCTATTCCAGGTTCTGCACCTGCTCACGAATCTGTTCGATGACGACCTTCATCTCGACGGCCCGGCGGGTGACTTCGATATCGCTGGTTTTGGAGGTTAGGGTATTGGTTTCGCGGTTGAGTTCCTGCATCAGAAAATCAAGACGCCGTCCTGCGGGTTCATTGCGTTCGAGAACCGCTTCCATCTCGTCGAGATGGGCTATGAGCCGGTCGAGTTCCTCGTCGACATCGAGCCGCTGGGCGAGTAGCACCATTTCCTGTTCCAAACGGGCCGCGTCGAAGCCGGCCGAAAGTTCCCCCAAGCGCGTCAACAGCCGGGTGCGAAGCTCCCCCAGCACTTGCGGCATCCGGGCGCGCACCAGGATGACCTGCTCGCGGAGCGTGACGGCGCGCTGGTGGATCAGACTGGCCATGCGCTCGCCCTCGCGGCCACGCGTCTCCACCAGGGTATCGATGGCATGATCGAGAAGCACCATGACCTGGGTCTGGGCGGCATTCAGATTTTGTTCCGGCTCCCGCACCACCCCGGGCCAGCGCAACAGCTCCCAGGGACTGGGTACATCCCTTCGACCCGTGGCTGCACCCAGGGTTTTGACCGCATCCAGCAACTGCGTGACCAGTGATCCATTGATCTCCAGAGGCGGAACCTCCCCAACCTCGGGCCGGAAGCGTAAACTACCGTCGAGTTTGCCACGTTTGAGGCGTTGCCCGAGACGGTCGCGGATCCGCCCCTCGAGGCCCCGCAGTTCTTCCGGGAGACGCAGATAGATCTCAAGATAACGATGGTTGACGGATCGGAGTTCCCACAAAAGTTCTCCTTCCGAGCCCTGGTACCGTTCGCGGGCAAAGGCAGTCATGCTATAAATCACAATTATTCCTCAGAGTAGTCGCCGGGATTCGGCAATATGCTTCCAGACTTGCTACTCTGTACCATTGACCTACGAAACACCACAGGGTCACCTTATCAATCGAAGTTATGGCAGATCCAGCCCCCTCAGACACATCTCGTGACGCGCTGCCCAGCGGCACATTGGTCGATTGCTATTGCGTCCGCAGCCTGCTGGGTAGTGGCGGATTCAGCCTGATTTACCTGGCCGAGGATGAAGAGACCCATGAAGAGGTCGTCATCAAGGAATTCTTTCCCAAGAAATTCGGCCTGCGCAGCTCCGATCTCAGCGTGTCAGCCCGTCCGGATGTCGAGTCGGGACAGTTTAACCGGGGACGGCGCCTGTTTTACCAGGAGGCCAAGGTGCTGGCATCCTTGCGCCACCCCAATATCGTCCACGTGATTAACTTTTTTCTCGCCAACAATACCGCCTATCTGGTCATGGAGTATCAGCGCGGCCGCAATCTCGGCGAGTATGTCCGGGAACGGGGTGGCGGCATGAGTACGACCTTCCTCATGACGGTTTTTCCACCGATCCTCGATGCCCTGGCCCTGATCCACACCCGTTCGCTTTTGCATCTCGACATCAAGCCCGGCAACGTCCACTTGCGCCCGGGCGGTTCGCCGATTTTGCTGGATTTTGGCGCGGCACACAGCCTGAATCCGGAGGATGGGCGTCAACAGGCCCAGGTTATTACCGCAGGTTTTTCACCGCTTGAGCAATACCTGCCCGATGGCGTGATTGGCCCCTGGACGGATGTCTATGCCATTGGTGCCACCATGCGCACCTGCATTGCCGGCCGGCCACCCGCGAGTGCCATCGAACGCCATGCCAATGATCGCCTGAGGCCCGCCACCGAACAATTCCAGCGAGGTTATCCCGCGCACCTGCTGGCGGCCATCGATTGGGCTTTGCGAATGGATCCTCGTGATCGTCCGCAGAATGCCGGAGAGCTGCTCACCGCACTGAAGGTCGAACACCGGATCATCGATCCGGGCCCACTGCCCGGCAGTGCTGCGTTTTCCCGCACATTGGGCCGCTAGACGCCATGTCCGTGTTGGATTCAGGGCAGATTAGCCTCATCGGGGATCGATCCATCAATCAGGATCGTCTGGGTTTGTTTGAACAGGATGGCTCGGTTTTATTGGTTGTGGCGGACGGCTTGGGGGGGCATCCCCGGGGCGAGGTCGCCGCTGAGACCCTCCTTGAGCTGTGCCAACACGCCTTCCAGGAGGTTCCCAAACCCATTCCCTTTCCGCAGCGATTTTTAAAACAGCTGTTTCAGGAGGCCCATGGGGCGATTCTTGAGCGGGGCATGCAGCAGACGCCCCCGGTGAATCCGCGTACCACCGGGGTGATCGCCCTGATTCAGCGTGACGAGGTACTCTGGGCGCATGTGGGTGATAGCCGTTGCTACCTGTTTCGAAAGGGCGAGTTATTAGTTCGCACCGTTGATCACTCCCTGGCCGAATCGATGCCTCGTTCGTTGAGTGCGGGTGGCCTATCGCTCACGGCTCCGGTCTCTCGTAACCTGATCACCCGTTGTTTGGGTGGAACCCTGTCGCTGCCCCAGGCCAGCTTCGGAGTCTCTCAGCCGTTGCAGTCACAGGATATTCTCTTGTTGTGTAGCGACGGGTTCTGGGGAACGCTGCATAGTCGCGAGATGGCCCAGGCGTTGACCGCAGGCCAACCCTTGCCGCAGGTACTCGATGAACTCGCCCGGAGGGCCGAGGATCGCGGCCATCCCAGCAGTGACAACGTGACTGCGGTGGCCGTGCGCTGGGAAGCCACGGATCCGATGTCCCTGCAATCCACCGGTCAACCCCCGGGGAAAAAACCCAAAGGAAAATCCGAATGAGTCCAGCCTCTCGCCCCTCCGGACGCCGTCCCGATGAACTGCGGCCGGTGTGCTTTTCACGCCACTTTACCCGCCATGCCGAGGGCTCGGTGCTGGCTGTGCTGGGCGACACCCGGGTGCTGTGCAATGCCTCTCTGGAAGAACGGGTACCGGCCTTTCTCAAGGGCCAGGGCCGTGGCTGGGTGACCGCTGAATATGGCATGTTGCCGCGCTCCACCAGCGAACGCATGCCCCGTGAGGCCTCGCGTGGCAAGCA
>JBAXSA010000207.1:0-5412 GCA_037130945.1 Pseudomonadota bacterium
GTGACGGGGTGCCCAGGGGAGTCGGGCTTCCCTACGCCGGTACAGACCGGATCAGCGACTTTGATCAAGGTAACGAAAGCCTGGGGGTATTGCAAACCCGCGACCCGCTACGGCGAGCCGCCGCCACCATCCTTGCCATTGTCATGGCGGTTTGATGAGAGGTTGCCCGGGCCTGATGGCCGGCAAGGTGCGCCGGGCGTATCATATCCCCTGGGGCCGGGTTCACTTACCAATGGCAATTTGAGTGGCTTGTCGTTGTTCAGGAACTGCCCAGGCGCAATACTAAAACCAAACTCTGAGAGGTAAAAAATGCTGTTTCGTGGACAATTGATCGCTGAAACACCCATCTACCGTGGCAATGCGCGTAAATCCATGTTCACGCGGGACGGGGATGGCACCCAACGGCTGGTTTCACTGGCGGGGGAAATCTCCGGTACCGCCCAGTCCTTGATGGATGCCTTCATCGGCCAGTCGCGTGACGGAAAAAACATCGGACTATTGAACCGGTTGTGGCTGCGACTCTATGGCAGCCCGATGCCCAATTTTTTGATCGCGAGTGTCCAATGCGAATTGCAGGCGGCCTGTTATCCACGCGATCACTTCTTTGATTTGCGGATGGGCATCAGACTGGACGAAGACCGTTGGGCCGCTGAGGCAAACGCCAATTTCAAGATGGAAACGATATTCCGTCACGCAGTCTTCGATTTTGCCCTGTCTGCCAATGACACGACGTTGCGTGACAAAGAGAACGCGGCGCGTTTTTATTACCTGCTGCAGGAACTCGTGGCCGGCCGATTCTGGTTTGGCATGGGCAAAAGCGCGGGGCTTGGACGGGTGCGGCTCGAACTGGAGGCACCCTTGCCGGCACCCGCGCAGCCACCGGCGCTGCTACCCGGTGTCAACCATCTGCGGATGGCGCTGACCTTCAACGCGGAAAATCCCGTCCTGGTGGGCTGGAACTGGGGGAAGGTGGATCCCACCGTGCCCGCCTTTGCCGCAGTCGAAGGACGCTTGCTCATCGCCTCCCTGCGTGAGATTCCCGAAGCGATCCGGGAGCGTCTCACCATGGTCATGGGCGGGCCGATTCTTAATCCCGAAGATTGGAAACGCAAACTCACCGAACATCTGCCACGCCTCACTGCCATCTGGCTACAGGGACGTTCGAGCGGTAATGCGGAGATCTGGGTACTCAACAGCGTGGCGCTTGCCAAGCTGGGAAAAGGCAAATTTCCCCTGTCCAAGAAGATTATCGATACCGTTCAACCCCTCTGTACGCAGTCCTTTGCGAGCCAGGCGGTGGCCGAAGCCGCCATCGGCGAAGCGCTGGGTGACAAGGCCGCCAATATGGCCAAGCGCATCCTGGGGGCGATGGAACGCCGGCGCCAGACTACGACGCAACTCAATCATGAGGACTGGCTCACCCTGGCCGCCGCGCTGGATCTGGCCCCAGCCCTGGAGGAACCACTGGCAGCGAGTCTGGGGGACGAGGCTGCGACCACCCAGCTGTTGGCTGCGGCGTGCGGATCAATACTGTCCCGGCTCACCCAGCAGATCGATCAGCAGATCGACCTGCTGCAAAGTGATCCCTGGGTGGATGGCGAAATAACGACCCGCGAAGAACACCTGCTGATCAAGACCATGCTCCTGGACGGCAGAATCAACGAAGTCCAGTGGAACGATAGCCGCCAGCCACCGCAAGGGGTCAGCGCCAGTTCGTGGCAGACCTTTTTGGGTGAGCATAGCCGCGTCCGCTACAACCACATGACTCATGCCGGGAATCTGCGCAAGAGCATCACCAACGACCGCAACTTCATCGACTTCCTCACGAGCCACCGCGCCCGCGCCAGACAGGAATTGGGCCAGCCGCAACATATTGACTTTCGTTCTGGCGGATCTTCCAATCGCACCGTCTCCCGCCAGTACGGTAAACCCTATGACCATATCTTCATGCGGTTGCTGACCTGGAAACCCTCGACCCGAGAGCATGGCACCTGGGAGGTGTATGTCCCCGGCACCACCCTCAAGGGAGCCTTCCGCAAGCGCGCCTCGCAGATCCTAAAAACCCTGTGGGGAGAAACCCCACGCACCAGCCAGGCTCTGGATCACCTCTTCGGAGCGCAGGGCAAGCGCGGTGCCGTGATGTTCTCGGATGCCTATTTGATGAACCCCGAAGATCCTCGACAGACGTGGTGTTCCATGGATGGGGTCAAAATGGATCCCCAGACCGGACAGCCACAAGAAAAGGCCAAGCAGGACTATTTGTACGCCTATGGCAAGCAGATGGTGTTTCAATGGCGAATGGACATGCAAGACATTGCCGAATCCGATCTGGAGACGTTTTCTCTGTTGGCGCATCTCCTGGAGGATTTTCAGCGTGGCGATATCCCGCTGGGCGGCAACAAGAGCAACGGGTTTGGCTGGGTGGAGGGCACGATTGCCGAACTCGAATGGCTGACGGCCAGTCCAGTGGGCGTTACCCAAAAACTCTTCGGAAAACATGCCCTGACTCCGGCGGGTGTCTGGCATCGGCTAGGCCTGGTGGGCCCGGAGGCGGTGACCGCCCTGCGGGCCAGTATGCCATTGGCCGCACGCGTTTCCAGCCAGACCCCACCCAAGAGCCGCTCCGGTTTTATCTCCCATCGCGCCTTCGGCGGTTATTCTGGCACCCTGGTGCTGGAGGCCGAGGTCTTGACGCCGCTCCACATCAAGGAAAGCGGCGAACCCACCGCACAAAGGGACTTGGGGGAGGGCCGGGTCAATGGTTGGGATTTCTTTTCGATGACGCCCCCCGAGGCCGCCGAGCGTCCCGCCGTCAAGACCTACGCATTGCCCAGCCGCAGTATCCGGGGGATGCTGCGTCATATCTATACGATCGCCAGCGATTCCGCCCAGTCGAGTGGGGATATCACTCACCTGAATCCCGCCGATTCTCTCTTCGGGTGGGTGGGCACAGGCCCCAATCAGGCCCTCATGGGGCGCCTGTCGTTCGGCTTTGGCCTGTTTGATGCGCCGCAATTGTCCTGGTTCGCGGTACCCTATCCCTATACGGGTTGGGCCTTCGAAGGCGGCAAATGGGGTCACAAGGCGGGCCGCGCGGTGCCGCGGACGATGGTCGGATCGAAGTGGCGGCTGTTTCAACACGCGCCGCTGGCACCCACCGCGACCCGGATGGCGGTTTTTCAGCCGACTACCGTGCAGGCCAGCTATTTTCAGGCCATTCTCCCCGGCAGTAAGGCGCGTTTCACCCTCCGTTTTTGGAATCTGGAGGAAGTGGAATTCCGGCGGCTGATTTGGTCGATTATTCTGGAGCCCGGATTGGCGCATAAAATCGGCCATCATCGCCATCTGGGGTTTGGCAGCCTGCGGCTGCGGATACTGCCAGAAAGCCATTTGATTGATTGGGCCAAGCGCTATTCCCAGGCGGAGTGGCGCATCCCGATCCGGGTGGAGGACTGGCGCAAGGGGGCGCTTGTCGCCCATGCGCCGGATTTGAAGAAGGCGCTGAATGTACAGTCCATTTGATTGGCTCCGGCGCAGCCGGACGGGGTCGGAGTTATTGTCCACCCTTCAATATCTGGCGGTCTGTCCCGATCTTCCCGAGGATGAGATCGGGGGACCTCATTCGGCCCTGGGTGGACCCTGTCTCCGTTGCTGGCTGTATCCGCGCCCAAGGAAGGGGCCCGGCCACGGCCGCTACTGTGAGACCTGTGAAATCATTTTGGGAGAAGCGGGGAAGCTGCACGCGGCCTCGCGAGGCTCCGTGGTGGTGTGGGGTTTTGTCAACCAATTGCCCGATCAACTGCGCATTGGCGGCCGGTTTCACGACAGCGTCATCTTTGACCCCTATGTGCATGATGACCAGCGGTTCCTGCTGATGCTCTATCAGCGGGAGCTGCGGCCCTGGTTGCAGGAACTGGTGGTCTACAACGGTTCCGAACTCAAGGGTTTTATCCAAATATTGCCGACCAGCGGTCTCCGCGACATGGGCATGGGGGACTTGCTATGCCGGGTGATCCAGAACGAGGCCCAATTTCCCATGGATCTCCTGCGAATCCGGTTTTTCGCCGAGGTTCAGCAGATCTTTTTACCCGATTTTCAGGAGCGGGAAGGCCTCTTAACCTTCGAGGTGACCGAATTCTTGGCCGCGATGGAAATGGCGGCGGTATTTCGTTCGCTGTTGCGCCCCGAGGAGCAGGAGCAGGTTTATCAGGTCTTGAAGATGGGTCACAATAACGAGGAGCGATTTTTCTGGGGGCGCTTGCTGACCGGGCTTAGCGCGGAGGCCAGAGACATGCTCCAGGCGTGGCGGATGAGGCAATGGTCTGGTCCCCAGATCGATATGCTCTATGACCTGATGCGCTATGTTGGATTCTATCAACCCCGTTAGCCCCCCTGTGTGAGTTGCCGCAGAATGCTGGATTTTATTAACCCTGTCACACTGATTCGCTATCTAATTGTGTGGCGCGTCACCAGTCCCGTGGTAATTCTGCCGCATTGCCTGCCGCACGAATTGGCGTCGGTGCTGGGTCGATTGATTGAAACGAGCCTGCCGACCCAACAGGCCCGCCAGTGGCGCAAGACACTGGCGAGCGAGGCCACGCATTGGCCCATCGAGGCGGTTTTGTTCGCCCCGTACCTTCCAGGCAAGCGGGCTTACGGCAAGGGCGAACTGATTGTCTGGGAACTCAAGCTGATGGGAGAGGATGCTGACCATGGGCTGTTCCTCGAACTGATTCTGCCCGCCATGGAAAAAGCGTCAAGCCGGAGGGATGCCTCTTCGCGGAACACGCGAAGCCTGTGGGGCCGGTTTGACATTCAATCCATTCATGTGGCACGAGGCCGAACCTGGGAACCACTGGTCAGGGAAAACCGGTTGAATATGCGCTATCCCGCCACCTCTACCCAGTGGGCCGAGGGATTAACACTTGGGGAGACGATGCGGTGCGGCTTTCATTATCTGACCTGGATAACGCCTTTTGCATTCGTGGGAGCGCAGGAGAACGATCCTGCCGGCGGTGTCGACCCGACTCTGAAGGATATCCTCGATGCCCTGATGTCACGCATGACCCTCTTCTTGCCGGGCCGGCCGGGTGTGCAACGAATCCCGGAGGTGTGGGCACGCATCCCTCTGGAAGAACGGGAAAGAATGGCGTGGAGCTTACGGCATGTGGAGAGTCAACCGATGGTGCAACATGAGACCCTACAGGCTACCCCCAGGGAATGGCCGGGTCAAAAAATCGGGATGCAGGTATTCCGGGATATTCTGCCGCCCCTGTTGCCCTATCTTGAATTGGCTTCCATATTACACGTTGGCGAGCATACGCACCTAGGTTGCGGGACTTTTGCATTAACGTGAAATGGCCACCAGCGTAAAGTCGCGCAGGTAGGCACCACGGGAAGCCCAGGAAATGA
>JBAXSA010000208.1:0-5397 GCA_037130945.1 Pseudomonadota bacterium
GGAGGGATCCATATTGGCCTGAATCTTGAAAACAAAGCCGCTAAACCGCTCTTCGCCGGGCTCTACCTGGCGCGTCTGGGTTTTGCGGGGTTGTGGTCCGGGGGCATAGGCCACAAAGGCATCCAGCAATTCCTTGACACCAAAGTTGTTGAGCGCCGACCCAAAAAAGACTGGCGTTTGGAGGCCGGTCTGGTAAGCGGCCAGATCCAGCGGATGGCTGGCCCCCTTGACCAGCTCGACGTCCCCGCGCAATTCCCCGGCCTGGTCGTCGAGGACTTCGTCCATGCGCGGGTTATCGAGACCCTGAATCACCTCGCCGGTCTGAATCCGGCCGCCGTGGCTGGACGAATAGAGATGGGTCGCCTCGCTTCGCAGATCGAACACACCCCGGAAATCCTTGCCCATGCCAATCGGCCAGGTCACCGGCGCACACTGGATGCCGAGCAGACGCTCGATTTCGTCCAGCACCTCGATGGCCTCCCGGCCTTCGCGGTCGAGCTTGTTGATGAAGGTCAGAATCGGGGTGTCGCGCATCCGGCACACCTCCATCAGCTTGATGGTGCGTTCCTCGACACCCTTGGCGATGTCGATGACCATCAGGGCGGAATCCACCGCCGTCAGCGTCCGGTAGGTATCCTCCGAAAAATCCTCGTGACCGGGGGTGTCGAGCAGGTTGACGAGGTAATCGCCATAGGGAAACTGCATCACCGAGGAGGTCACCGAGATGCCCCGCTGCTTTTCCAGCGCCATCCAGTCCGAGGTCGCGTGACGCGCCGCCTTGCGCCCCTTGACCGTGCCGGCCAGCTGAATCGCCCCGCCAAACAGCAGAAGTTTTTCCGTCAGCGTGGTTTTTCCCGCATCCGGGTGGGAGATGATCGCAAAGGTTCGGCGTTTTTCCAGCTGCCGGGACAAAGTTGAATCGAGTGAAGACATCGCAGGCCCATCGGTAAAGACGGGCATTCTAACCCATCCGACGCCAGACCCAAGCGCGGATTAGGAGTCTGTCTGACTTAGCATCCAACGTCTCCCTCCCGCTCGTGTCTACCATGGCTTACATCCTCCAATGCTGTTGAATGACTCAGCACCCTGTTGTCTATGGCTGAAGCAATTATTTCTGGCAGGGTTTTCTTTAATGTACGTCTACGAACGTGCGCACGTCTTGCCACAAGGTGATTCTGGGTGGGGCGCGTCTATGAACCGGGTGGCGTGGACGCCAAACCCATCTGTTCCACCTGTTCAATCCAGCCACCCCCCAACGCCTTGTAGAGATTGACCAGGGCGACGAACAGGGCACCCTGATCCTGGACATACTGTAGCTCGGCAGTATAAAGATTGCGCTCGGCGTCCACGACCGTCAGATAGTCGGAATAGCCATTGTGGTAACGGAGCGTGGCCAGATCCAGATAGCGTTGCAGGGCCTTGACCTGCGCCGCCTCGTCTCGCAACTGCTCGCGCAGTTTGGTGACCGCGATCAGACCGTTGTCCACCTCGCTGAAGGCGTTTTGAATCACCTGTTGGTAGTTCAGCAGCGTTTGCTGTTGTACCGCCTCTGCCACCCGTAATTGCCCCGTGAGACGACCGCCGGTGAAGATTGGCTGGGCCAACTGTCCGGCAAACTGCCAGATTTGCGAGGGGCCTTTGAACAACTCGGAAAGATCGGTGCTATTGGAGCCCAACAGCCCGGTCAGTGAGATGCTGGGGAAAAATGCCGCTTTGGCCACCCCGATCTGGGCGTTGGCGGCGATCAATTGCTGCTCGGCACTCCGGATATCGGGACGACGCGCCAGGAGTTCCGAGGGGAGTCCACCAGGGACTTGCGGCAGGGTCAGTTGATCCAGGCCGAGGCCCCGGGCAATCCTGCCGGGGTTGCGCCCCAACAGCAGGTTGATGGCGTTTTCCTGCTGAACGATCAGCTTCTCCAGCGAGGGCACCTGCACCGCTGCGTTCTGATACTCCGCCAGCGCCTGCTGATAATCCATCTCCCCGATGAGCCCTGCCTTGAAGCGCAGGCCATTGATCCGTACCGACTCGCTGCGGGTTTTTAGCGTGGCCTGGGTTACGGCCAGCTGTTTGTCGTAGTCAAGCAACTGTACATAGCTATTGGCTAGTTGACTGACCAGGGTGAGGATGACGGTGCGCCGGGCCTCTTCGGTGGCCAGCAGTTGGGCACGGGCCGCCGCCGTGGCACTACGCAGTTTGCCCCAGAGATCCAGCTCAAATGACAGCCCCAAATCCACCTGGAAGCTGTCATGGGTCAGATCCGCGCCCGGTGGCAGGCTGCTTTCGCTACTGCGGGTGCGCGCCCCGAGGGCGTTGGCACCGATCTGCGGGAACTGATCGGCGCGCGTGACGCCGTAGCGTCCCCGATACTCTTCCACCCGCGAGGCGGCGATCTGAATGTCCTTGTTTTCGCGTAGTGCAGCCTGGATAAGATCATTCAGCACCGGGTCGCCAAATTGGTTCCACCAGGGGGTGTTGGCGAGCTCGCTGGACGCATGGATGTCGACGACCCATTGTGACGGGATCGGCACCTCCGGGCGCTGATAAACCGGGCCCACCGAGCAGCCGGTCAGGGCCACGCCGAGCGCGATAACGAGTGATTTTTTACGCATTTTTTTACGCATGGTGTTGACCCTCCGGGTTTTCGGCCGGTTGCGGTTCCTGGGATGCCGGTTTCTTGCCCTTGCTGCTCAAGCCCTCGAACAGACGGAAGAACAGTGGCACAAAAAAGATCGCCAACACCGTTGCCGCCGTCATGCCGCCGACGATGCCGGTACCGATGGAATGACGGCTGTTGGCCCCGGCACCGGTAGCAATCACCAACGGAATCGCGCCGAGAATAAACGCCAGTGAGGTCATCAGAATCGGCCGGAAGCGCAGCCGTGCGGCTTCTACCGCAGCTTCCAGGATCGGCATGCCTTCCTCGTGCTTCATCACCGCGAATTCGACAATCAGGATGGCGTTTTTGGCCGCCAATCCCACCAGGGTCAGCAGGCCAATCTGAAAATACACGTCGTTTTCCATGCCGCGCAGCCAAACCGCCAGCAGAGCCCCGAACAATCCGAAGGGCACCGCCATCAGCACGCTAAAGGGCAACGACCATTTTTCGTACTGGGCCGCCAGGATTAAAAACACCATGATCATGCCGTAGACAAACACCATCGCCGAATCGCCGCCAACCTTCTTTTCCTGGTAGGCCTGGCCACTCCAGGCGAAAGAATAGCCTGCCGGCAGCACCTCGCGGGCCACCGCCTCCATGGTCGCGAGGGCCTGGCCAGAACTGAAACCCGCCGCAGCACCCCCGGTCACCTTGGCAGACGGGAAAGTGTTGAAACGGGTGATCAGATTCGGGGCGCTGGTGTATTCCAGCTTGACCACCGACTCCAGCGGTACCATGCCGCCGTTATCCGAGCGCACAAAGACCTTCTTGATGTCCTCGGGCCGGGAACGGTATTCGGGGGCGGCCTGGACAATCACCTGCCAGACCTGGCTGTAGAGGTTGAACTGGCTGACGTAGAGCGAACCAAACAGCGCCTGCAGGGTTCCGAATACGTTATTGACCGGTACCCCCAGGGTTCTGGCCTGTTCGCGGTTCAGGGTCACGAATAATTCTTGCGAGGCGGCGTTGATAGTCGAGGTCAGGGCATTGAGTTCCGGACGCTGCTTGGCCTTGGCCACAAAATCCTTGGTCACTTTGGCCAATTTTGCGGTGTCGCCACTGCCCAGGCTCTGAATCCAGAACTCAAAACCGCCGGTGGTACCGAGGCCGGGAATCGAGGGCGGGTTGAACACCAAGGCGATGGCCTCGCCGATTTTGGAGAATTTGCCCATGATTTCGCGAATGACCTGGGGGGCTGCTTCCTTCGGGTCTTTACGCTCCTCGTAATCCTTGAAGGACACAAACGACAGGGTATCCGTGGTCTTCAACTGCGAATCCAGCAAGCTGTAGCCGTTGATTGATACCACACTACCGACCGCCGGATTAGCCCGGAAGATATCGCTCATGGCCGATCCCACGGCCTCGGTGCGATCCAGACTGGCACCATCGGGCATGATGCCGACCCCGAAGAGGTAGCCCTGGTCTTCATCCGGCACAAAGCTCCCCGGGATCTTATTGAACAATCCGACAATCGCGCCGAGCATCAAGGCAAACAGGGTCAGCCCCAGCAGGGTTCGTTTGGTGACAAAGCGCACGCTCTTGGCGTAGCCATTCGTCATCCAGTCGAAGCCGCGATTAAAGGGGCCAAAGAAATACCGGTAGAGCAGATCGGTACGCTGGTCGCCATGGGCACCGGGTTTGAGCAATATGGCCGCCAGTGCCGGACTCAAGGTCAATGCAACCAGGCCGGAGATGGCCACCGAGATCGCGATGGTGATGGCGAACTGTTTGTATAACTGCCCGGTCATCCCGCCCATGAAGCCGACTGGCACGAACACCGCGCACAAGACCAGTACCACGGCGATGACGGGCCCCGTGACTTCGTCCATCGCCCGGAATGCCGCATCCCTCGGCGACAGGTGAAATTCGGCCATGTTGCGCTCGACGTTTTCCACCACCACGATGGCGTCGTCCACCACGATGCCGATGGCCAGAACCAAGCCAAACAGGGTGAGCATGTTGATGGAGAAACCCAGCAGGTACATCCCGCTAAAAGTAGCGATCACCGAGACGATCACGGCCACGATGGGAATCACGGTGGCCCGCCAGCTTTGCAAAAAGATGAACACCACCAGAATCACCAGCCCGATAGCCTCCAAAAGGGTTGCTTTGACCTCGCTGATGGAGGCCGATACGAACTTGGTGGTGTCCAGGGCGACCGAGTAGTCGAGCCCCGCCGGGAAGCTCTTTTTGAGCTCCGCCAGCGTGGCCTTCACCTGTTTGGCCACCTCCAGGGCGTTGGAACCCGATTGCTGATACACGGCGATGGCGCTGCCCACCTTGCCGTTGAAACGGCTGCGCATGTTATAGCTCTGCATGCCGAGCGTCACATAGCCGACATCCTTGAGCCGCAACACGCCGGCACCGGTGGTGCTGGCGCGGAGAATGATGTTTTCGAATTCCTCGGGCGTGGTCAGGCGGCCCTGGGTGGAAACCGGAAAGCTCAGTTCCACCGGGCCATTGGTCGGCGATTGCCCCACCTGGCCGATGGCAAACTGCTGATTCTGGGTCTGGATGGCGTTGATCACCTCGTCGGTGGTGAGTCCCAATTCGCTCATCCGATCCGGTTTCAGCCAGATCCGCATCGCGTAGTTGGGCACCCCGAAGATGCTGGCCTGATTGGCACCCGGGATTCGCTGCAGGGCGTTCAGCACATACAGATAGGCGTAGTTGCCAACAAAGGTCTCATCGAGGCTGCCGTCCGGCGAGTAGACCGCGATCACCATCAGAAAGGTCGA
>JBAXSA010000209.1:0-5380 GCA_037130945.1 Pseudomonadota bacterium
AGGTACTGCTGGTGATAGGGCTCGGCAGGGTAAAAAAGGGGCGCGGGCAGAATCTCGGTGGTGATCGTGCCGCGACCGGCCTGATGCAGCGCTTGCTGGTACTGCGCCCGAGAGGCCTCGGCCTGACGGGCCTGCTCGCCATGGGTGAAGATGACTGAGCGGTATGGGGTACCCCGATCATTGCCCTGGCGCATCCCCTGGGTGGGATCGTGGGCTTCCCAAAAGACCCGCAGCAGCGCCGGATAGTGGATTTCGCGGGGATTGAAAACCAGCCATACCACCTCAGCATGACCCGTCAGTCCCGAACACACTTCCTCGTAGAGGGGGTTCGGGGTCAAACCGCCGGCGTAACCCACCGCAGTGATCCAGACTCCGGGTTGTTGCCAGAACAATCGCTCGGCACCCCAAAAACAGCCGAGACCGAAGAGGGCTTGTTCAAAATCCGCCGGAAAGGGCGGAGTCAATGGCCGGCCCGTGACCTCGTGAGCGGGAGGCAACGGCATCGGGATTTGGCGCCCCGGCAGGGCTTCTGCGGCAGTGGGAAGCATGGTTTTCTTCATGGATGTCTCTCAAATTCTCTCTCAAATCCGAGTAAAGTGGATAGCCTGATCAAGGTAGCGGCCAGGGCAGACGGATCCAATCCAGGATCAGAATCAACCCGGTGGTGGGGTCGAGGGCCAAGGCGCGCAGGAATGGCAAGCGGCAGCGTGCGGCCAGAAGGGGCGGCAGGGGGTGGATGGCGTCAGGGGGGAATACTCGCAGGGCCACAGGTTCGCCGACATCCAGGGCAAACAACCCAGCGGGATGGCGCATCCGCAGTTGGTGGCCCGTGGCGATGTGAGGGCCGGGCAGTCCCAGCAGGGTTCCGGCGTGACGGGCGGGGAGTGCGTGTCCCTCGTCATCCCTGGGGGCGTCCAGGCTCGCCAGGGACAGGGCAGCGACTTGATAGGGCTCGACGGCGCAGCGTAGAGTCCCCGCCCCGAAGGTGACGAGGGTCAGGGAAGCTGGCGCGTTGCCTGCACCCGGCACGGTTTAGCCCAGACCGCGCTGGTAGTCCTCGAAGAGCCGGCCAAGATTCAGCACCAGCACCGGCCGGGTGCGGATCGTCACGATCCCCAGTACCAGAGGACGCAAGTGATCGGGCAGGGTGCCTGGCGGGGCCAGAATGGCGCTTTCCGGAACCTCCCGCACATCCAGCACCTCGTCCACCCGGATGCCGCTTTGCATGCCGCCGCCCTGTCCCAGCAGGATGGATGCGTGCTGGGATGGTGCCGTCCCAGGATGGCCCAGCAGCATTTCCAGGCGAATCACCGAAATGATGTCGCCGCGCACGTTGATGACGCCCTCCAGGGAGTCGGGACAACCGGGTACGAAAAAAACCCTGCCATAGGGAAGAATCTCGCGGATCTTGTCGCCATGAAAGGCCAGCCATTCGCCCTGGAGCGTGAAGATCACCAGCTGGACGGTTTTTTCATCAACATCCACGGTTCTGCCGGACACTTCACGGCGTATCGCCAGCAGTTCGTCGAGCGTCGAGGAAGGGATGTTCATGCCGGATCTCCCGTGGCTGGCGAAAAAAAGGCCAAGACCTGGTTGCGACCAGCGTGTTTGGCCCGGTAGAGCGCCTGGTCGGCACTCTCGAACAGGGTTTCGGCACTGGCGTTGGCGGTGTGTGTCAGATCGGACACCCCGGCACTGAAGGTACAGGAAAATGAACCCAAGCTGGAATAAAAACGTATCTTGGCAAAATCTTCGCGCAACGTGTCGATCAGGCTGGAGGCTTGCGAGGCATCAATCCCAACAAACCCCACCGCAAACTCTTCGCCACCGACACGGCCGACGATGTCGGATTTGCGCAAACGCTGCTGGAGAATTCGTGCGAGCGCCAAGAGTACTTGATCGCCAATGGTATGACCGTGGATATCGTTGACCAGCTTGAAACGATCCACATCGACCATGGCCAGACTCACAGGGAGCTGGTTGCGACGGGCACCGCACACGGCGGTAGCAAGCCCCTGTTTGGTCGCAGTGTGATTGAGCAGCCCGGTGAGACTGTCTCGCGTCATCAAGGCGCGCAACACCCGCATCCGCTCGGCGCGCAGCACCACCGCCGATACCAGAATCTCGGGGCGGATCGGCTTGGTGAGAAAACCATCGGCACCGACCCGCATCGCCGTGAATTGGGTGAGGGTATTGGTCTCGCCGGAGAGGTAGACAATGGGCAGACTCAGATAATGGGGAATCTGGCGGATCACCTTGGCAAGATCCTGGCCACCACAGTCCGGCATGTACATGTCCATCAGCAGCAGGTCGGGTTTGAAATCGGCAATGACGTCCAGCACTTTGCGGGGCTGATTGCTAACCCGGGTGTTCATCCCGGCTTCCTCGAGAATCGCCGCGTGATAGGCGGCCTCTTCCGGCTCGTCGTTGATCAGCAAAATCCGCAAGGCTTCTTGATGATGCCAGTCGGTATGGGCATCGAGCGTCTCGACCAGATCCATGACCCTGACGGGTTTTTGGAAGAAGGCCACACCGCCCGCCCGTACCGCGTGCAAACGGGCCTCGAAGTCGTGACGCCCGGAGATGAATACGGTAAAGAGCGGTCTTGCCGCTTGTTGTGACAGATCGAGAATCAGATCGGTACCGGCGTGCTGCCCATTGGGAAATACAATGTTCACGATGACCATGTCGGGCCAGCGATTCAGGATGGCCTGACGCATGGCGTCAATGTCGGTGAAGGTCTGGATCTGGTAGCCAAAGCACTGAATCTGCGTACTCAAATGTTCGGCCTGGAGCGGATCATCATCACACAAATAAATCAGATGTTGGGATCGTTGTTCTCTGGCGGGGGAATCCCCGGTGGGGGCCGGTTCGAAGAAGGGAACCTGTGTTTCCTCCTGATGCGGAATTTTGCCATGAACCAGACTGTCCGTGGCCGCAGACAGCGCCGCCAGCCGCTCGTTCAGTTCCGCCAATGGCAAATCGGGATCACGGGAACCCATACCTGATAGACAGCGCTTGATCAGGTCTTCCATCTGACTGGCCTGATGGTTGAGAGACGACAGACCAAAAGAAGCACTGGTGCCCTTGAGACTGTGCAACTGCCGGAGCAGCGACTCTTCTTTCCCGGGAGCCTCCGGATTCGCAGCGAGCGTCCCAACCAGCCGCTTGATCTCCGCCATCCGCAGCGGCAATTGTTCGATGAATCGGGCGCGTAACCGGGCGATTTTGTCCTGGAGTGTGTGGGAAGTCATCGAAGGGGATCTGCCTCGCCTGGATGGATTTTAAGTGCGCCGGCGTGCAAGGACGGACTCAACCGACTCAAGTAGCTGTTTTTTGAGGTCGAAATCCTTGAGGAGGCAGGCATCCGGGGCTGCGGCGTTCAGGTCGCCGGGAGCCAGGGCATCGCCGCTGAGCAGGATGAAAGGGGTCTCCATCCCCTGGCTTCGCAAGGTCTGGAAAAGTTCCATGCCGCTGATGAAGGGCATGTTCATGTCGGACAGGATCAAACCGATTCCTGGCACCTCGGCCAGTTTTTCAAGTGCCTCGATGCCGTTTTCGGCCATGAGGGGTTCGTAACCGGCTGACTCCAAAATGGCAGCGGTTATTGCCCCGGCTAGGGTGTCATCATCGACAACTAGAATCTGCATGATAGGCTCCAAAGATAGTGGGAAATTTCCCTCACCCCAACCCCTCTCCCGGAGGGAGAGGGGTTTTTTATGACGGTGCGCTCAACCTAGCAGATTATTCAGGGTGTCGACCAGGATACTCTGATCAAAATTCCCCTTGACGATATAGGCATCCGCGCCCACCTGGATGCCGCGCCGCTTGTCCGTCTCGGTTTCCCGCGAGGTAATGATGATAATCGGGATGTTCTTGTAACGCACTTCCTGACGCAACTGGGCGGTTAGCGAAAAGCCGTCGAGACCCGGCATCTCGACATCGGTGAGTACCGCGTCGAATTCACCGGCCAGCGCCTTTTGCCAGCCGTCCAGACCGTCTTCGGCCAGGGTCACCTGATAGCCATGGGCCTCCAGCACTTCTTTTTCGATCTCCCGGGTATTCAGGGAGTCGTCCACCACCAGCAGCCGATGGCGACTGGCCGCCACCACCGCATGACCCTGAAGCCGCGTCCGGCGGGCCTGTTCCAGCAAGGCCGGAACCTGCAGCACGCTCACCAGTTCGTTCCTGCCGGTCATCACCATTCCAGACACCCACGGCAGCTGCCGCATATGTTCGGGCAGGGGTTTAATCACCATGTCCTGTTCGTCGAGCAGCTGATCGACCACCAGCGCCAGCTTCTCGCTGCGTACCTGCACCACGACCAGCAGCAGTCCCGCAGGCGAGGGGCGCGGCGGATCCTGGGACACCGGCAGTTGCAAGAGCGCATCGAGCCTGACCACTGGCACGAACTCGTTGCGGAGAATCATCACCTGGCGTTCGGCCAGATTCATCAACTGCCCGGGTGCCAGCCGGATGAGTTCAAACACGGACTGGGCCGTAAAACCGAAGGGTAGTCCGCCCGCCTCGCACAGCAGTACCCGCATGACCGCCAGCGACATCGGCAACTTCAGGGAAAAAGTGCTACCCAGACCCACCCGGCTTTCCACCCCGATCATGCCCTGGAGATCATCAACGACGGTCTGCTTGACGACATCCATGCCGACCCCGCGGCCGGATAGATCGGTGATGATGGTGCTGGTGCTAAAACCGGGCAAAAAGATGAGCTCCATGACCTCGCTATCGCTGAGAGCCGCGACCTGTTCGGGGCTCAATAGGCCTTTCCGGATCGCTTTGTCGCGGATGCGATCGAGGGCGAGTCCGGCACCATCGTCCTGGATCTCAATGACCACCCAGCCGAGATCCTGACGTGCTAGCAACTGCACCTGACCGTGACGTGGTTTGCCCGCCGCAGTCCGTGCATCGGGTGATTCGATGCCGTGATCCACGGCATTGCGCAGCAGATGGACAATGGGATCACCCAGGCGGTCGATCATCTGGCGGTCGAGTTCAATGTCCGCGCCCAAGATCCGGCATTCCACGGTCTTGCCAAGCGACCGGGCCAGTTCGCGCACCAGGGGCGCCGCCGATTCAAACAGGATCGCGAGCGGCAACATGCGCATCACCAGCGCCTGGTTGTGCAGCTCGCCCATGAGCAATTCCTGAGCCTGCACATCATCGCGCAACGCCAGGGAAAACTGGCGCAATCCCGTAGGCCGATCCCCAGATCGCCGGGTCTCGGCCACCTGGCGCTCCAGAGCGCGAATATCGATCAGACGCTGGCGGAGCCGGGCATGACTGGACACCACCTCGCCCATCAACTTGACCAGCTCGTCGAGTTTGGCCAGTGGCAGACGCACCGTAGTGGCGGTACGGAGGC
>JBAXSA010000210.1:0-5357 GCA_037130945.1 Pseudomonadota bacterium
CAGCCCTCAGGGTTTCGCCCATCAGCCGGACGCCGACATCATGGGCGGCGTAGTACAGCCATGTGGTGAGCAACAGGCTGAGGATCCCGCCAAACAGGGCAAAGGCCCAGGTGACCCGGAAACGTAGCCCTCGGCTAAATCGCATCGCGATTAGTGGATACAAATTCCACGTCCAGTCCCTCAAAACACCGCCGAATTCAGCACTCGATGCGTCAGAATGCTCGCGGCATACCCAAGCGCCACAGCCCAGGTCCAGCGTAAATGGCTCGAAAAGGTATAGACGCCACGGGCCTGCCCCATCAGGGCCACCCCCGCCGCCGAGCCAATCGACAACAGGCTGCCCCCGACACCCGCCGTCAGCGTGATGAGCAACCATTGTCCCAGCGGCATGTCGGGGTGCATGGTCAGAATCGCGAACATCATCGGAATGTTGTCGATGACCGCCGACACAATACCCAGCAAGACATTGGCGGTGGTGGCCCCGAGCGGGCCGTACAACCACTGCGAAATCAATGCCAGATAGCCGAGAACGCCGAGCGCACCGACACACATCGTGACGCCATAGAAAAACAGCAGCGTATCCCATTCGACCCGGGCGATGTGCCGAAACATGTCGATGGCGTAGTCGTCGCCCTCCCGCTCGCGTTTGGCAACATTCATGTAGTAGCCATAGAAGTGCAGTAGACTGAGCCCCGTCATCATGCCAAGAACTGGCGGCAGATGGAAAAAGACATGGAAACTGACCGCAATGGCAATCGTCAGAACAAACAACGCCACAATGGATCGGGCACCGGCCTTTAAGGGTGCCACATCACCCTGAGCACCCGGCCTGCCTGGAGGAATCGCCCAGTGCATGATCGCTGCTGGCACCAGGAAATTCACCACAGCGGGGATAAACAGGCGGAAAAATTCCCCAAAAGGCACGACCCCCTTTTGCCAGACCATCAGGGTGGTGATATCGCCAAATGGCGAGAAGGCACCCCCCGCGTTGGCGGCCACGACCAGGTTGATGCAGGATAATGCCACGAAACGGGGCGCATCCCGACCCACTGCCAACACCACTGCGCACATCAGCAAGGGGGTGGTCAGATTATCCGCGACCGAGGAAATAAAGAAGGCCAGGATGCCGGTTAGCCAGAAGAGTTGGCGATAGCCAAACCCCGAACGAACCAACCATCCCTGGAGAACATGGAAAACCCGGCGCTCTTCCATGGCATTGATGTAGGTCATGGCCACCAGCAAGAAGAGGAGAATCTCGGCGTATTCCAGGAAGACCCCGCGCACGGCGGCCTCGACTTCATGCGACAATCCCATGTTGCCGTAAACCCACGCAATCATCATCCAGATCACTCCGGCGGCTAGAACCACTGGCTTGGATTTACGCAAGTGGGTGACCTCTTCGGTCATGACCAGCGCGTAAGCTAGAATGAACACGGCCAGGGCGGCGATGCCTACCCAATGGCCCGTGAGTCCGGGTAGAATCGGCGTGGTCGCCCATGCGCAGACCGGAATCACCATCCCAACGGTCGCCCCTACCGTCAAGCTCGGCACGGTCTTCATATTTTTCTCCCCTCAGTGATGACTAACGGAGTAATGTGACAGAGGCAACCGATCCGATCAATCCCGATTATCCCTAAGAGCAGGCTCGGTGATCACCAGAAAAACCTGGTGGGCTGTCATCGTTGCCTCTGGTCATCGACACCGGAAAACCCCACAACGAGAAAAACAGCATGAGCGAAAAAACCCTATCGAGTCCAGCCGTGCTGATCCATAGCCTGATGTCGGATCAGGACATCTATTGGCTGCGCGAGGGAACCCATACCCGGCTCCATGACAAACTGGGTGCGCATCTGACCCAGGTGGACGGCCGGGCTGGGGTTCAGTTCGCGGTGTGGGCACCGAATGCGGTAGCGGTCTCGGTCATTGGGGATTTTAACGATTGGCATCCGGGCGATCATCCACTTTCTGCTCGCCTGGACGGCACGGGTCTCTGGGAAGGTTTTATCCCCGGGATAGGCGCCGGTGAATGCTATAAATATCACATCATTTCGCGGCATGAGGACTATCGGGTCGATAAGGCCGACCCCTTCGGTCTGTGTGCCGAACTGCCACCGCGCACGGGTTCCCGCATCTGGGATCTGACCTATGCGTGGCATGATGGCGAATGGATGTCGCGACGGCGTGCGGCCCATGCGCCCGATGCACCGCTATCGATCTACGAGGTGCATCTCGGCTCCTGGCGGCGCGCCCCGGAAGAGGATAACCGCTCCCTAACCTATCGCGAGTTGGCGCCGCTGCTGGTCGAACATGTTCGCGAACTGGGATTTACCCATATCGAGCTGCTGCCGGTGACCGAGCATCCCTTTTATGGCTCCTGGGGCTACCAATGCACCGGCTATTTCGCACCAACGGCGCGCTATGGTACGCCGCAGGATTTCATGTTTCTCATCGACCAGTTCCATCAGGCCGGCATCGGGGTCATCCTTGACTGGGTGCCGTCGCATTTCCCAAGCGACGAACACGGCCTGGCCTATTTTGATGGTACGCATCTCTTTGAACATTCCGATCCGCGCCAGGGTTTTCATCCGGAATGGAAAAGCGCCATCTTCAACTACGGGCGCAACGAGGTACGCGCCTTTCTCCTATCCAGCGCACTTTTCTGGCTCGACAAGTACCACATCGATGGCCTGCGCGTGGATGCCGTGGCCTCCATGCTCTATCTCGATTATGGACGCAAAGACGGTGATTGGATCCCCAACCCTCACGGTGGCCGGGAGAATCTCGACGCCATCGTTTTCCTGCGCCAGCTCAACGAGGCCGTCTACCGCGACCACCCCGACACCCTGAGCATCGCCGAGGAATCCACCGCCTGGCCGATAGTGTCGCGCCCCACCTATACCGGGGGCCTCGGTTTCAGCATGAAATGGAACATGGGATGGATGCACGACACACTGAAGTATTTTCAGCAGGATCCGATCTTTCGCAAGTACCACCACGGCCAGCTCACCTTCAGTATCTGGTACGCCTTCACCGAAAACTTTGTCCTGCCCCTGTCTCATGACGAGGTGGTGTATGGCAAGGGGTCACTGATTGGCAAGATGCCAGGCGACGAATGGCGGCAGTTTGCCAACCTGCGCCTGCTGTACGGCTATCTGTGGGCCCATCCTGGCAAGAAACTGCTGTTCATGGGAGGGGAGTTTGGCCAGCGCCGCGAGTGGCAGCATGAGGAAAGCCTGGAGTGGCATGTACTGCAATATCCCAATCATGCCGGGCTCCAGCGCTGGGTTGCCGATCTCAACCGCTGCCTGCGTGCCGAACCGGCGCTGTTTGAGAAGGATTTTGCCGCCAACGGTTTTGAGTGGATCGACTTCCATGACTGGGAGGACAGCACCCTGAGCTTTCTGCGCCACGGCCGACGTCCATCCGATACCGTACTGGTCATCCTCAACTTCACGCCAATACCACGGCATAATTACCGAGTGGGTGTGCCGCAGGGTGGCTTCTGGCAGGAGATCCTCAACAGCGACGCCGGCCTCTACGGCGGCAGCGGCATGGGCAATCTGGGTGGTGTTGAGGCGGCCCCGGTGGCAGCCCACGGCCACTACCATTCCCTCACATTGACCCTGCCGCCCCTGGGAGTCGTCTATTTCCGGCCCGCTCGCGTCACCTGAGGAGACCGCCCATGGATAACCTGAACCCTGCGATGGGCCGCTGTCGAACCGTTATTGAGAATGTCCGTCCAGCGGTTGATGGCGGGCGCTTTCCCATCAAGCGGGTGGTCGGTGAGCCGGTCAGAGTCGAGGCGGATATCTTTTGCGATGGCCACGACGCAATACGCTGCCTGCTACAACACCGCAAGATCTCCGAGTCGGCGTGGCACGAAATCTCGATGCGCCCGCTGGGCAATGATCGCTGGCAGGCGGAATTTCAGGTTACCGAGGTCGGTCGATGCGAATACCGGCTTCTCGCCTGGGTGGATCGCTTTCTGACCTGGCGTCACGACCTGGCCCGGCGTCAGGATGAGGCCGACATCGTTGTGGCGTTATGTGTGGGCGCTGACCTGGTCGATCTTGCGGCCCAGCATTGCCAGGGTGAAGCCACAGTGCGGTTGTCACAATGGGCCACCCGGCTGCGCCACCCGGCCTCCCCATCCGCGGGCCGCGCCATCGGACTGGATCCGGAACTGGCACAATGGATGGCAGCGCATGGTGAACGAGGTTTCGTAACCACCTACGATCACACTCTGGCCATCGTTGTCGACCCGCCACGGGCGCGGTTTTCCGCCTGGTATGAGCTATTCCCCCGCTCCTGCACCGACGGGGACGGCCTTCATGGCACCTTCGCCGATTGCGAAAATCGCCTGCCGGAAATCGCCGGAATGGGCTTTGATGTCCTCTACCTGCCGCCCATTCATCCGATTGGAAGCGCATTTCGCAAAGGCCCGAACAATACCCTCAACGCGGGTTCCAACGATCCTGGCAGCCCCTGGGCAATCGGCGCTAGGGATGGCGGACACCGGGCAGTACATAGCCAGCTTGGCACCCTGGTGGATTTCCGCCGGCTCGTCGAAAAGGCACGCCAGCTCGGCCTTGAAGTGGCGATGGACATCGCCTTCCAGTGCTCGCCCGACCATCCCTATGTCACGGAACATCCGGGCTGGTTTCGCTGGCGTCCCGATGGGACGGTACAGTACGCTGAAAATCCCCCCAAAAAATACCAGGACATCTATCCGTTCGATTTTGAGAGCGAAGACTGGTGGGCCCTGTGGCAGGAACTCAAGGGCATCTTTGAATTCTGGATCGAACAGGGTGTGCGCATCTTCCGCGTTGACAATCCGCATACCAAGCCCTTTCCGCTGTGGGAGTGGCTGATCGGCGAGATCAAGGCGGCACATCCCGAGACGATTTTTTTGGCCGAGGCCTTCACCCGGCCCAGGATCATGCACCGGCTGGCCAAACTTGGCTTCACCCAGTCGTACACCTATTTCACCTGGCGCAATACCCAGCGGGAACTGATTGAGTATTTCACCGAATTGTCACAAAACGAATCGCGCGAATATTTTCGGCCCAATCTCTGGCCGAATACGCCCGACATCCTTCCCGAGTTCCTACAGTACGGTGGACGACAGGCCTTTTTGCTCCGCGTGGCCCTGGCCGCCACCCTGGGCGCGGCCTACGGCATCTATGGGCCGGCCTACGAACTACTCGAACACGAGGCACTGCGGCCTGGTGGCGACGAGTACCTGAATTCGGAGAAATATCAGGTACGCCACTGGGAACTTGATCGTGCAGACAGCCTAAAAGTAGGGCGTCCAAAACGCCCCTCTGCCGTTACCCGGTTTTTAGCCCTAATATCTC
>JBAXSA010000211.1:0-5350 GCA_037130945.1 Pseudomonadota bacterium
TACTGATCCTGCATGGTGGGGGCCGACAAGCTTGTTGAAAACGATGCTTCAAAGGTATTCTATGACCGGATTCGTTCGACTGACAAAACCCTGAAAATCTATCCAAGCGGTCAAGCGGAGGGGCGGGAAAAGCCCGTCGCTGCTTACCAAAATTTTAATTTCCTAACAAAAATATGAAGCGAGATTTCCCCTAAATGGATGCTATCGACAACCTAATTGCCCAGATTGAGGACAAGGCGCTGCGCGAGCGCCTACGGAGGGAGATCAACCGCATCACCAAGGAGAAGAAGTTCGGCCTGGTGTTCAAGGAGCACCTGCCAGAGCTGACCCCCATCTACAACGCCAAAGTCAAGAAGCACAGCTGCGGGGCGGGCCGCTGACAGAGATATGGCGCGTGCTATCCGTGCGCGACAGAGTGGCCCATTGCCGCAACATCGGCAGTGGTGAGGCGAGAGAGATTCCGGTGGATGATCTGGTGGTGGCGCGGCTGTTCGGCGAGCCGATTTTCCCGGCCCTCTTGCCGGTAGACCGGGTGCAGAACGGGCCTGACGATGCCCCCTGGCATACGTTGATTGAGGCGGACAACTACCACGCCCTGCAATTGCTGGAATACATCTATGCCGGAGAGGTTGATTGCATCTATATTGATCCACCGTATAACACAGGAGCGCGGGACTGGAAATACAATAATGACTATGTGGACGGTAACGACACTTGGCAGCATTCAAAGTGGCTATCATTTATGTCAAAGCGTCTTAGGCTTGCAGAAAACCTTCTCGGACCCAACGGTGTTCTGATCGTCACAATAGATGGGCACGAAGTACATAACTTGGGCGTTATGCTTTCCCAAACCCTAAAGCGAGTTCGAGAGATTCAAATGGTTACAATAGTTACCAATACGGCTGGATCGATGTCTCCTGGTAAGTTTTCCCGTGCCGAGGAGTACGCTTTCTTTTGTTTCTTCGGGAATGCTAAACCAGTACCGATGGGGACAGACATGCTATCCGATGCAAAGCCATTGATGCAGTTTTGGTTCCCCTTGTTCCGAAGCAGGGGGTTAAATGATCGGCCCTCGAAGCGACCGAATCTCGTTTATCCTGTGGCTGTTGATCCAGAAACTCTGAAAATCACGAATATTGGTAGATCTTTAAAGGAGCGTTTTGAAGCTGGTGAGGTCACTGGTGATCTTGATATTTGGAAGCCCGATCTTAACGAAACAATTAATGGTAAGCCTGTTGTTTGGCCAATCTTGGATACTTATGAAATTACTACTTGGCAGGTGAATACTCAAAGTCTTTTGGATCTCGCGTCCAAAGGGTTCGTCCGTGTTCGCCGTTCGAGGAATCCAACCGGGCCTCGCCCATTTACTATCTCGTATATCAAAGCCAGTAACCGGAATAAAATACTCAACGGAGAAGTTGTCATTAGTGGACGAGAACATAATGGAGCATACATCCTTCATAGTGGTACTCGAACAACAATTCCGAAATCAACATGGAAGGTACCCAACCATGACGCTCGTCTATACGGCACAACCATGCTTCGAGCTTTGTTGGGACAAACATCTTTCACA
Source organism: Pseudomonadota bacterium (assembly GCA_037130945.1). Lineage (GTDB taxonomy): Bacteria > Pseudomonadota > Gammaproteobacteria > Chromatiales > Chromatiaceae > JBAXSA01. Next base: position 1,574 of record JBAXSA010000211.1, read on the forward strand.
TATCCTAAGTCGCCTTATGCTACCAAGGACGCGTTATTGACGGTTTTGGCGGATAAGAAGAATGCACTTATTGTTGATTTTTTCGCAGGTTCTGGCACGACTCTTCAGTCGGTCGCGCTGCTCAACAATCTTGACGGGGGGAACAGGTCCTGCATCTTGGTTACCAATAATGAGGTTTCTGAAAATGAGGTGAAGGTACTGGCAAACAAGGGCCATCGCACAGGAGACCAAGAATGGGAGAAACACGGCATCTGTCAATCCGTAACTTGGCCACGCTCCAAATACACGATCCTTGGCAAACGAGATGATGGTTTGGAACTGGACGGCGAATATCTCACTGGCAAGCACATCGAAAAGGAAAAAGCCCGCAAGTTCCATCAAATCGCCTTCACCTCCATGGACGATCTGAATACAGCCGCCAAGAAAAATCAGTTAGTCGCACTGATCGACGACATCCCGCAATCGGAGGTGAAAAAGGATTCCGCCTTCATGGTCTCCGAGAAACACCCGGCCTCTATCCTATTCGACGACACACAGGCCGAAGCCTGGCTGGATGCACTGGAGGATCAGGAGCACATCACCGATTTTTATATCGTCACGGCAAGCAAGGCGACCTTCGATGACCTGAAGGCGCGCATCCATGTTCTGCTCGGTCCGGTGATCGTCACCGAGGAGGAGAAGCGCCCCATGCGGGATGGCTTCCCTGCCAATCTGGAGTATTTCAGACTCGATTTCCTGAACAAGGATCATGTGGCCTTGGGTCGCCAATTTCGGGAAATTCTGCCTATCCTGTGGCTGGGAGCCGGGGCGATCGGACCGCGTCCTGAGTTACCCAAAAACAAACCGATTCCGGCGATGGTGATCCCGGAGCACAACCACTTCGCCGTGCTGGTTAAAGAAGCCGCGTTCGCGGTCTTTGCCGCCAAATTTGAAGGCCGGGACGATCTGACCCATGCCTATCTGGTGACAGATTCAGAGGAAGCTTTCCAAGAGATGGCGGGGCAGTTGAAGGTTCCGAACGTGATTCAGCTTAACAGGGATTATTTGGAGAATTTCGTCATCAACAAGGAAGAGAGTGCATCATGAAGGTGGGATTGTTTGATTTCCAGGAAGACGCACTGACCGAACTGCGTACCAAGCTGATGGCGGCCCGGCTGCTGGCGTCGGTCAAAAACCCGCAGGCGGTCTCCTTTTCCGCGCCAACGGGGGCGGGCAAGACCATTGTCATGACGGCGTTATTCGAGGACATCTTCTTCGGCGAGCCGGGCTTCGATGCCCAGTCCGATGCAGCCATTCTGTGGATTTCGGATATGCCGGAACTGAATGAACAGACCCGGTTGAAGATTGAGGGCAAGTCGGACCGCATCCGGGTACGGCAGTTGGTTACCATCGACGCCAGCTTCGACGCCACGAGGTTGGAAGGCGGTCATATCTATTTCATGAACACCCAAAAGCTCGGCAGCGAGAAGCTACTGACGCGGAGGGGGGACGGACGGCAAAACACTATCTGGGAGACCCTGACCAATACTGCCATGTATGCGCCGGATCGTTTCTATGTGGTGATCGATGAGGCTCACAGGGGGATGCGCGGTGGCAAGGCGGCAGATAAGGCACAAACCATTCTGCAACGGTTTCTGCTGGGAAGTTCGGATGATGATCTGTGCCGTATGCCACTGGTGATCGGGGTTTCAGCTACTCCGCGCCGATTTGAGGAGCTGCTGGCGGGCACCACACACACGGTGCACAAGGTCTATATCAAGGCCGAGGATGTGCGGGAGTCAGGACTACTGAAAGACCGCATCCTGATCCATTACCCGGATTCAGCCAGCCAAGCGGAAATGACGCTGCTGGGCGAGGCGGCGAACCGCTGGCAAACCATCGCGAAGCGTTGGGCAGGCTATTGCCAAGATCAAGATGAAACGGTGGTCTATCCGATCCTGGTCGTTCAGGTGGAAGACGGAACCAACAAGACACTGTCCAAGACCAACCTGAGTACCAGTCTGACGACGCTGGAGAGTGCCATCGGCCGCCGCTTGCGGGAAGGAGAGGTGACGCACACCTTCAATGACACCGGCGATCTGGATGTGGACGGCCGTAGGGTGCGGCGCATCGAGGCATCGCGCATCGAGGAGGAAAAGAACATCGGCGTGGTACTGTTCAAGATGAGCCTTTCCACCGGCTGGGATTGCCCCCGCGCCGAGGTAATGATGTCGTTCCGCCGGGCGCAGGATCATACCTATATCGCACAGCTTCTCGGCCGCATGGTTCGGACGCCATTGGCACGACGGGTGGAGGCCAATGCCGAGCTGAATGACGTACATCTGTTCCTGCCCCATTACGATCAAGCCACGGTGGAATCAGTCATCCAGGATTTGAAGAACGTCGAAGACGTGCCACCGTCCGAGATCGGCACCAGCCGGGAACTGGTGAGCATGTACCGCCGAGAGGGCATGGAGAAGGTTTTCGAGGCGCTATGCAAACTGGTGACCTACCGGGTGAATGGCGTACGCAAACAGAGCGCATTGCGCCGCATGATGGGGTTGGGACGTGGACTTACCCATGATCGCATCGACGAGGATGCACTGGAGACCGTAAAGACGCAGATCGTCAAGAAAATGGCGGAGGAAGTGCTGCGGATGCGGGATGCCGGAACGCTGGGGGAACGGGCCAAGAAGATTACAGGCATCGACCTGAAAACCATTGCGGTGGAACACGGAACTGGCATCGCGGACAATGACAGCGAGTACACCATCGAGGCAGCTTCCGCCGACATCGACCGCCACTTTCAGCAGGCGGGGCGGTTGCTGAGCAACGGGCTGCATATGGATTACTGGAGAGTCCAGGGAGACCGGGATGCCGATGAAGTGAAAGTGGAAGTCGTTGTGCTGGCCCAGGACCACGAGGGCATGAAACAACTGGAAACCTTTGCGGAGAGCGAATTTGACGCGCTCTATTCCAAGCACAAGCGGGATATTGCCAAGCTGAAGGAGCAGCGCAAGCAGCATTTTCAGCGGTTGCGGCTTGCTACCAGCGTTCCGCAAACGATCCCTTGGGCCTTGCCAGAAACTATCGACTTCCGCCGCTCTCCAAAGGCCCCGGAGTACGACAGGCACCTATTCCTTGAAGAAGACCACAAGTTCCGCGCAGACATTGGAACCTGGGAGCAGGATGTGTTGCATGAAGAATTGGCTGATGTGTCAGTTATCGGCTGGCTAAGGAATGTGGACCGCAAACCCTGGTCGCTGGAGATTCCCTACGAGGATGCGGGAAGCGTGAAACCCATGTTCCCCGATCTTCTGGTTGTGAGGAAGGACTCAAAGGGTTTCTTGTTCGACATCCTGGAACCGCATGATCCGAGTTTGAAAGACAATGCAGCCAAGGCGGTGGGCTTGGCCAAGTTCGCGGAGCAACATTGGGCCTTGTTCGACCGGATTCAACTGATCCGCAAGAAGAAGGGTGCCGATGGGGTGGATCGGTATTTCCGGCTGGATGTCGGTAACGATGCCGTTCGGAAAAAGGTCTTGGCGGTGACCACCAATAGTCAGCTTGACCATGTATTTAATGAGGAAGGTTGCGTTAAGCACGCCACTTAACCCACAAGGTTTGATCTGACCGGGTAATGTAAAGAGCGGATAAAGAGAATATATTTAGGGTCAGGGCATACCATTGTTCGAGCAGTCAGGTTTGTAACATCTACTGTTTTTCCCATCCAGGTGTTGAAAGGCTAAAAACGATGGCTTTCTGAGGATATGACAGATGTTCTTGTGACATTGTTCC
>JBAXSA010000212.1:0-5346 GCA_037130945.1 Pseudomonadota bacterium
CGCGTGGTGCTGGGTGGCGATGGCCAGGTGTCACTCGGTGCCACGATTCTCAAGGCCAATGCCCGCAAGGTTCGGCGCCTGTATAAGGATCGCGTGCTGGCGGGCTTTGCCGGGGCCACGGCGGATGCCTTCACATTGTTTGAACGCTTCGAGGGCAAGCTGGAAAAACATCAGGGCCATCTGGCCCGGGCCGCCGTGGAACTCGCCAAGGACTGGCGAACTGATCGCCTGCTGCGGCGTCTCGAAGCCATGCTGTGCGTGGCCGATACCCGCTATTCCCTGATGCTGTCTGGAACCGGCGATGTCGTCGAACCCGAGGATCACCTGATGGCAATCGGCTCTGGCGGCCTCTATGCCCAAGCGGCGGCGCGGGCACTGCTTTCAAACACCGAGCTGCCAGCCCGCGAGATCGTCGAAAAATCCCTGGCCATCGCTGCGGATATGTGCGTCTACACCAATCACCACCGGGTACTTGAAGAGCTAGACAGTGAAATCTAGCCCTGTTGTCGAAAAATCCTAGCCTATAACTGCGGTATCCATGTCTGAAATGACCCCCCAACAGATTGTCGTCGAACTCGACAAACACATCATCGGCCAGGCCCAGGCCAAACGGGCCGTGGCCATCGCGCTCCGCAACCGCTGGCGCCGCATGCAGGTGGAAGAACCCCTGCGGAGCGAAATCACTCCCAAAAACATCCTCATGATCGGCCCCACCGGCGTCGGCAAGACCGAGATTGCTCGCCGGCTCGCCCGGCTGGCCAACGCGCCCTTCCTGAAGATCGAGGCGACCAAGTTCACCGAAGTGGGCTATGTGGGCCGGGATGTGGAATCGATCATCCGGGATCTCGCCGATGTGGCGGTCAAGCAGGAGCGCGAGCTGGAAGTCGCCAAGGTGCGTGACGCCGCCCGCCAGGCCGCCGAGGATCGGGTACTCGATGCCCTCCTGCCCACACCAGCGACGGCCGCCAATTTCGAGGAGGAAAGCCAGCCTCGCAGGGGAGTTTCCAAGGCCACCCGGGAGCGTTTCCGCGCCAAGCTGAAAGCCGGGGAACTCGACGACAAGGAGATCGAAATCGAGGTCTCCGGCATGGGCATCGGGGTCGAGATCATGGCCCCGCCGGGCATGGAAGAGATGACCAGCCAGCTACAGGGATTGTTTCAGAATCTGTCCTCACAGCGGCCCCGTCAGCGCCGCCTGCGGATCCGGGATGCCCTGCGGTTGATGCAGGAGGACGAGGCCCACAAGCGGGTCAACGAGGATGAGCTGAAATTGCGGGCCATCGAACGGGTCGAGCAGAACGGCATCGTGTTCATCGACGAGATCGACAAGGTCGCCAAGCGCGGCGAATACGGCGGCCCGGATGTCTCGCGGGAGGGGGTGCAACGGGACTTGTTGCCGCTCGTCGAGGGCTGCACCGTGTCGACCAAATATGGCATGGTGCGCACCGATCATGTCCTGTTTATTGCCTCGGGTGCCTTTCACCTGGCCAAGCCCTCCGATCTGATCCCCGAGTTGCAGGGCCGTCTGCCGATCCGGGTCGAACTCGCGGCGCTGACCACCGAGGATTTTATTCGCATTCTCACCGAACCCGACGCCTCCCTCACGGATCAATACCGGGCGTTGCTCAACACCGAAGGCATTCAGATCGAGTTTGCCGCAGACGGCATCCGGCGGATTGCCGAAATTGCCTGGCAGGTCAACGAACGCACCGAGAATATCGGGGCGCGGCGGCTGCATACGGTGCTAGAGCGGCTGCTCGAGGACATCTCCTTTGCCGCTACCGAACGAACCGGCGAGACGCTCCGTGTGGATGCCGGCTACGTCGATGCCCATTTGGCCGAACTGGCCGCCGATGAGGATCTGAGCCGGTATATTCTTTGAAATTTCTGAGGGAGAACATCATGTTAAAATCCTTTCCGACCGAATTGAATCTCCATCGTCAATCCCGGGTGCTTGAGGTCACCTTCGATGATGGTGCCCATTTTAATCTGCCGTGTGAATACCTGCGGGTATTTTCGCCCTCTGCCGAGGTTCAGGGGCACAGCCCGGATGAGCGGGTCTTGCAGCTGGGCAAGGAGGCGGTTGGTATCGACCGCCTAGAACCGGTCGGCAACTACGCGGTGTGCCTGCATTTTGACGATGGCCACAACACCGGCATCTATGCCTGGGACACCCTATACCGGCTGGGCCAGGATCAGGAGAAAAACTGGCAGGCCTACCTGACCGAACTCGAAGCCGCCGGCCACCCGCGCCGGGCGGCCATTAATTAATAAAATCCGTGAGGCAGATCATGACCCAAGCCACCACTGATTTTGGCTATACCCAGGTGCCGCTGGAGGAAAAGGCGGAACGGGTTCGCGCCGTGTTCGATTCCGTCGCGGATCGCTACGATCTCATGAACGACCTGATGTCGTGCGGTATCCATCGGCTGTGGAAACGGGCGGCGATCGAACTGACCGGGATTCGTCCAGGCCATCGGGTGCTGGATCTGGCGGGCGGCACCGGGGATCTAACCAGCCGCCTGGTAGGCCAGGTCGGGCCCAAGGGAGAGGTGGTACTCTCGGACATCAATGCCAGCATGTTGGCGCGGGGACGTGACCGGCTCATCGACGAAGGTCATCTCGGTATTGAGTACGTCCAGGCCAATGCCGAGTGTCTGCCCTTCCAGAACAACAGCTTTGACCGGGTGACCATGGCCTTTGGGTTGCGCAATGTCACCCGCAAGGAGACGGCCCTGAGCGACATCTTCCGGGTGCTGAAGCCTGGTGGACGGCTGGTGGTTCTGGAGTTTTCCCATCCGGTGCTGGCACCGTTCGCCAGGCTTTACGATTTTTATTCCTTCACGATCCTGCCGCGGCTCGGTGGCTGGGTGACTGGCGATTCGGCGAGTTACCGTTATCTCGCGGAATCCATCCGCAAGCACCCCGATCAGGAGACCCTGAAGACCCTGTTCGAGGCAGCGGGTTTTGAGCGCTGTGATTATCTCAACCTTACCGGCGGGACGGTGGCGATTCACCGGGGCGTCAAGCTCTGAGCCGATGTTGCCGACATTCCTGCTGGCTATCCTAGAGACGGCGTTTGCTACGGCGCTGCGTTTCGACCCGGACATCGCCGACGAGCTGACCGCCTTGCAGGGTCAGGTCTTGGCCTTCGAACTCACGGGATTCGGAGTGATGTATTGCCGACCGGTGCCCCAGGGACTCCAGTTTTTAAGTCAGTACGAAGGCACACCGGAGGTGACCGTGCGCGCCAGCCCCTTTCAGTGGTTGCGTCTGGGCCTCACCGGCTCGGCCGTGGGTGCCGGTGATCTGGTGATTCTTGGCAATGCCGGACTGGCCCATCGTTTGGGCGATAGCCTGGCGAGGCTTGACCCGGATTGGGAGGCGGCTTTGTCGCGGCTGACCGGCGATCCGCTGGCCCACTGGCTGGCTCAGGGGGTGCGGGGCATGCTGGCGTGGCTGGGAAAAAGCGCCAGGACGGCCCGCGAGGATCTGGGTGAAATCCTGACCGAAGAGACGCAGCTCCTGCCCACGCACTATGAGGTGATGGAATTTCTCAACGCCGTGGATCGGCTACGCGATGCCGAAGCCCGTCTGAACGCCCGGGTTTGCCGCCTGTTTGATGCGCTCGATGCCCGGGAGGGCCGGTGATCGGGCTGGGTCAGGCCCTGCGGTTGCTGCATATCAACCGGATACTCCTGCGCCATGGTCTCGACGAGCTGGTACTCGCCACTCATCTCTTCCGGCCGGTGCGGTTTTTGCTCTATCTCTCCCCCTGGTACTGGCTGCGTGATCCGCTGCCACCCTGGCCGGTGCGGATCCGCCGGACGCTGGAGGATCTCGGGCCGATCTTCGTTAAATTTGGCCAGATGCTCTCTACCCGCCGCGACCTACTGCCGGCCGAGTTGGCCGATGAACTGGCGCGGCTGCAGGATCAGGTGCCCCCCTTTCCGGGTCAGGTTGCTCGGCAGATCGTAGAACGGGCCTATGGACACGCCATCGAACAGGTGCTAGACGGTTTCGATGAACGTCCTCTGGCCTCGGCCTCAGTGGCTCAGGTGCATACCGCCTGCCTGAAGGACGGTCGAAAGGTGGTGGTCAAGGTACTGCGGCCGGGTATTGAGAAAGTCATTCGTCGCGATATCGACATCCTTTATACGCTGGCCCGCCTGGCCCGCCGTTACTGGAAGGAAGGGCGGCGGCTGCGGCCGGTGGAGGTGATTCAGGAGTACGAAAAAACCATCTTCAACGAACTCGATCTTGAACGGGAAGCCGCCAGCGCCTCGCAGTTGCGGCGCAATTTTGCCAACAGCCCGCTGCTGTATATCCCGGAGATTCACTGGAAGCTCACCCGCAAACAGGTGCTAGTCATGGAACGGATCCATGGCATTCCCCTCAGTGACATGGCCACCATCAAGGCTCAGGGTGTCCCCATGAAACTCCTCGGCGAACGGGGTGTCGAGATCTTTTTCACGCAAGTCTTCCGGGACAATTTCTTCCACGCTGACATGCACCCCGGGAATCTCTTCGTGGAACCCGGTGGTCGCTACATCGCCATCGATTTCGGCATTATCGGTGCCTTGACCCGTGAGGATCAGCGCTACCTGGCTGAAAATCTGCTGGCTTTTTTTCATCGGGACTACCGGCGGGTCGCGGAGCTGCATGTGGAGTCTGGCTGGGTGCCGGCGACGACCCGGGTCGAGGAGTTCGAGGCGGCAATCCGTACCGTTTGTGAGCCGATCTTCGAAAAGCCCCTGGCGGAGATTTCCTTTGGTCATTTCCTGCTCAATCTCTTCCAGACCGCCCGGCAATTTCAGATGGAAGTTCAGCCGCAATTGGTGCTGTTGCAAAAGACCCTGCTCAACATCGAGGGCCTGGGCCGGCAGCTTTACCCCGAACTCGACCTCTGGGCCACCGCCAAGCCCTTTATGGAACGCTGGCTGGAACAGCAAGTCGGACCCTGGGCCTTTGTACGCCGTTTGCAGGCCAGTTTGCCCCAGCTCTCCGAGCAAATACCAGAACTCCCCCTGCTGCTCTACCGGGTACTGCACGACGCCGAACGCGGTGCCACCAGTCTGCATCGCCAGGCTCACCAGCTGGAGACGATCCGGCAGACCCTCCAGACCAGCAACCAGCGCAGTGTGCTGGGCATGGCCGCTGCGACCGGATTGGTGACGGGGATTTTAATACTCCTGTTGGGTCCGGGTACCCTCCTCACGGCGCGGTTGGCCGAGACCCTGGGACTCTCCCTGACCGGTGGCGGTGTCGTGGGTTTTTTGGCGCTCTGGTGGGGAGACCGGACGTGATCCCCACGACCCCCGGCGAATGGTTCTGGTTGATGCTGGG
>JBAXSA010000213.1:0-5325 GCA_037130945.1 Pseudomonadota bacterium
AGAATATATCGGACTACTATGGCAACATCGCCACGTTGTTTAAATATATTAAATCGAAACCGCCCTAACCCTGCCACAGATATCGCAAAACTATAATCGTGATCGGCTTCAAATTCCTTAATCTGGCTATCGTTCATAATAGAATAGGCCAGCTTTTTGAGCGAGGCTGACTGCATAACGGCGTCGCCAACCGATATGCATGGTCCATTGACCCTAATATGAACGGGAACACCAGTGATAAAAAATATATCTGAGGCATTTTTATCCACCATGAACTTGAGATATGGTTTGATGTCCATGATGTATCCTGAAGTACAGCAGTCCTCTATGCAGGTTGTGGAAAGTTTATGTAAGCCATTGATTTTAGGTGGCATGCCACTTGCAAACATCCTCGGAAGCCCCTCGCATAGGCTCCGCAAGTCCTTGATTTTCCTAAGTCGTCAGACTTGTGTGTAATGGCATGGCGGCACATAGCAAAAAAACATGGCTTTCGGCATGTCCTAAAAACCCAATATGAACCAACCCAATATGAGCTTTCCATGTCCGTCTTTATCGCATAATTCAGCAGTTTTTAACACCCGAAAATGCAATTTTTTCAGGGGTACCTGAGCAGTTACCAGGATTTTTAACATAGTTCGCGGGCCAGGCGTTGCACCATGCCCGCCGCATCCTTAACATCACCACTTATTTCATTGCCTTCCGGATTGCCCAAGACTCATGCGAACTCACTATTGCGGACATCTCAACCTATCCCATCTGGATCAGACCCTGGAACTCTGCGGCTGGGCCCACCGCCGACGCGACCATGGCGGGGTGATCTTCGTCGATCTGCGGGATCGGGAAGGTCTGATCCAGATCGTCTGCGACCCCGGTGCGGTCGAGGTCTTTCATGCCGCCGAACAGGTGCGCGGCGAATTTGTGCTGAAGATCGGTGGCCGGGTGCGCCGCCGCCCGGAAGGTACCGAAAATCCCCATATGGCCACCGGCGAGATCGAGGTGCTGGCCCAGACCCTGGAGATTCTCAATCGCGCCGAGACGCCGCCGATTTCGCTCGACGAACATACCCAGGGGATGAATGAGGAATTACGGCTGCGCTATCGCTACGTTGATCTCCGTCGTCCCGAGATGCAGGCCAGGTTGCGCACCCGCGCTCACATCACCCGGTGTTTGCGCCAGTTTCTCGATGGCGAGGGATTTTTGGACATCGAAACCCCGATGCTCACCAAGGCCACCCCGGAGGGTGCCCGGGATTATCTCGTGCCCAGCCGCACCCACCCTGGCCAGTTTTTCGCGCTGCCGCAATCGCCACAGCTCTTCAAGCAGCTCCTGATGGTGGCGGGCCTGGATCGCTATTACCAGATCGTCCGCTGTTTTCGCGACGAGGATCTGCGCGCCGACCGCCAACCCGAATTCACCCAGCTCGATATCGAGACCTCGTTCATGGACGAGAGTCAGATTATGGCCCTGATGGAGCAGATGATTCGTGGCGTTTTCCGGGAGATTCTCGGGGTCGAGTGGCCCGATCCCTTGCCACGCATGACCTATGCCGAAGCCGTGCGGCGATTTGGTTCGGATCGGCCGGATCTGCGCTGCCCACTGGAACTGGTGGATGTCGGCGACTTGGTGCGGGACACGAGTTTCAAGGTGTTTTCCGGGCCCGCTCAAAGCCCTTCAGGACGGGTTGCTGCGCTGCGTCTGCCGGGAGGGGGCGAGCGGTTGTCGCGTAGAGAAATCGACGATTACACCCGGTTTGTCGGCCTCCATGGTGCCAAGGGTCTGGCGTACATCAAGGTCAATGATACCCAAAACTGGCGCGACCCGGAAACCCGCGACAAGGCCTTGCAATCGCCCATTGTCAAGTTTCTGGGCGAATCTGCCCTGGAAGGCATTTTGGCCAGAACTGGCGCGCGAAATGGCGATCTGATTTTCTTTGGGGCCGACCAGGCCAAGGTCGTCAACGATGCCCTCGGGGCCTTGCGGGTCAAACTCGGTGAAGACCTGAAATTGTCCGAAGCGGGTTGGCGACCGCTGTGGGTAGTGGATTTTCCGATGTTTGAATGGGACGCCGCCACCCAGCACTGGGGTCCTCTGCATCACCCCTTCACTGCGCCTCAAGAGGCTCCTCTGGATACCCTGGCAAGCGATCCCGGAGCTTGTCTGTCGCGAGCCTACGACATGGTGTTAAACGGTAGCGAGATCGGGGGTGGTTCGATCCGCATTCACCGTGAGTCGGTACAGCGACAGGTGTTTGCGCTCCTGGGCATCCATGAGACCGAGGCGGAAGAAAAATTTGGTTTTCTGCTCAAGGCTCTGAAGTATGGCGCGCCACCGCATGGCGGTATTGCCTTTGGTCTGGATCGTCTGGTCATGCTCATAACCGGCGCTTCGTCGATTCGCGAGGTAATGGCTTTTCCCAAGACCCAGAGCGCCGCCTGTCCGCTGACGGGTGCGCCCAGTACGGTGGACGAGACGCAACTCCGGGAACTCTCGATCCGTCTGCGCAAACCCCAGGCCGAACTGGCCAGCTGACGTGGAGACCCACTGGAAGTGCCCCGATTCGGTGGATGCTGCGGAAGACCGGGAGCGAGAGGTCGCCACATCGTCAGGCAACGGCCCGGAACCCCGGGCCATTAGGTCTCGTCAGGCCGCCAGGCCTTGCGCTGGATTGCTTCATCGGGCCGTTCGGCCTCCTCTTCTTGCCAATCCTCGGGACGTTCGACGACCACCAGGGGCAGACGGGCCTCGGGAACCTCGGCCTCGAAGGCCACGCGAAGATCCATGCCGTCCCGCACCAGGCGGCGGAGTAGTGTCCGGGCATCGTGGCACCAGCGCGCCTCCTGGTGACGAACCCGGTTGCGTTCGTCCTGCCCTAGGGCCCCCATCAGGCCGAGTGGCCGTTCATGAACCAGCCGGAAGGCGAGCTGAAAATCCTCGCCAATCGACAGGCGCAACCGTTCACCACCCGGTACAGCCCATTCCGTCTGGTCGTCGGCCTGGGTCAGAGATCGATAGCCCATGTCGGCAAGATGACGGCTGACCGAGGCCATCATGGCATGGCGCGCTGCGGCCCGGGCCAGTTGTTCCTCGTTGTGTCGTTCCAGAGCCTGGGTCTGGCGTTCGAAGAAATCAAAATCTCCGGCGGAGACGACTCCCCGTTCTAGGGCTGCGAGGAGATGGCTCTGAAGTGCCCTGGTCGCGATTTGCAGTGACGCCTCCGTGGTCAGGTGTTCCAGAGTCACCAACCGGTTGAGCAGAATCCCGGTGTTGGCGAGGCGTTCCCGCTGGATGACCTGGTGCCGTTCGAGGTGGGTGAGAAACTCGCTCAGGGTGCGTTCCATGCCCTCCCGGAGCCCGTCGAGGATTTCCGCGTCCGGGGGCTGCCCAGTCGCTGCCTGGGCGGTCAGGCGCTGGTATTGCCGGTAAAGTCCTTCTTTTGGAAAACCCGGCGCATGAATCAGTGCCTCCGGAAGCTGTTCAAGCCAGGCACCCAATTCGGCCAGACGGGCCGTTGGCAAGGCCTCGGTCGTCTCGATGAACCCCCGGGACTGAATTTCCTGGGTCGTGGCGGCTGGCAGGGGGGTGATCCCAGATACCTGCCGGAGTATCGCCAGATGATTCTGCAGGGTCTGGATCTGTTCCCTATCGCAGGCGAGTTTCTGGTGATGGATCTGGCAATGCGTCTGCCAAACCGTGATGCGGGCAACCTCGGTCTGGCGCTGCTGTTCGGCTTTCTGGCGGCGCTGTTCAACCCAGGCTTGAGCCAGCAAATAGGCTGCCCCCACCAATATCGGCACCGCGACGATGCCTCCCAGCGTCGCGCCACTCACCATGACGATCTCGCCACTCATGGGGGGGGATCCTGATTGGATTGCAACAGTTGCATGGTCACTTCATTGGACATTCTTGGCCTTGTGCGGGATTCAGTTCCCCTGAATGGCCAGGGCGTCCAGATAACGTTCCGCGTCCAGCGCCGCCATGCAGCCCGTGCCCGCCGAGGTGATGGCCTGACGATACACATGATCCATGACATCGCCCGCAGCAAAGACACCCGGCAGGCTGGTCATCATGGCGTTGCCCCCGAGGCCACTTTTGACCTGAATATAGCCATTCAGCCTATCGAGCTGACCTTCAAACAGGCGGGTATTGGGTTGATGGCCGATGGCGATGAAAACCCCCTGAAGTGCGATATCCTGCGTCTCCGCAGTCTTGACGTGACGAATGCGGACACCTGTCACCCCGGTCTTGTCTCCCAGAATCTCGTCCAGGGTGTGATGCCAGGCCAGTGTGATCCGGCCATTGCGGGCCTTTTCAAATAGCTGATCCTGCATGATCTTTTCGGCCCGCAGGGTGTCCCGGCGATGCACCAGGACGACCTCGGAGGCAATATTGGAAAGATACAGGGCCTCCTCCACGGCGGTATTGCCGCCGCCAATCACGGCGACCTTCTGATTGCGGTAAAAAAACCCATCGCAGGTGGCGCAGGCGGAAACGCCCTTGCCCTGGAAGGTTTGCTCCGACGGAATCCCCAAATACTTGGCCGACGCGCCCGTCGCGATAATCAGGGCATCGCAGGTATAGACGCCACTGTCTCCGGAAAGCCGGAAAGGCCGTGTGGTGAGCTCGGCCTTGTGGATATGATCGAGAATAATCTCGGTCTGAAAGCGTTCAGCGTGCTTGCGCATCCGCTCCATCAAGTCGATCCCTTGAACGCCTTCCCAGTCGGCGGGCCAATTATCCACCTCGGTGGTGGTTGTCAATTGGCCTCCCTGATCCATACCGGTGATCAACACCGGTTTCAGGTTGGCGCGGGCGGCGTAGACCGCAGCCGTATAGCCGGCGGGCCCGGAGCCCAGAATCAATAATCGGCAGTGTTTTTCGTTCATGACAGAACCTCATCGTGCAGAAGACAATGGGCTGATATTATCCCAAATGACAGAAAAATCGGCAGGAATCGTCGCGATGCCGGTGTCTCCGTCCGGGAAACTTGCGCCATGCCCCGAGTATCCCTAGAATCGTCTGCCAAGCGGGCGTCGTATAACGGCCATTACCTTGGCTTCCCAAGCCAAAGACGTGGGTTCGACTCCCATCGCCCGCTCCAATCCCAAACGCAAGGCTCTTATTGGGTTTTGAGGACATGGTAGAATCCTGGCTTTCCTGGCCATTGGGGGCTGTTCGCCATGATGCTTCCTCCTACTAGTTCAATCGTCCCAAACATCTTTAGTCCCTTACGAATACCTTTTGTTTTAACAACGGGTTGATTCCCTATGGGTACCCATGTACGAGCCAATGAACCCCACATGGCAAATGAAACTTCGTCGCCGAACA
>JBAXSA010000214.1:0-5281 GCA_037130945.1 Pseudomonadota bacterium
CGGGTGGTCGCCAAGTCCGAGGATTTTGTTGGTTTCGGCACCCCCTTTCCATTCTTCCCGGCTTTGACCGTTTTCGAGCGCCTTGTCAATCCAGGGAATCAGACTGCCCGCCAGGGGTACCCCAAATTGGTCAACGGGAAACTCTGCGGAGCGCATCCGTGCTGCCACCCGGCTGTCGATGTCGAGGATCGAGGTTGTAGGATTTTTGAGCAGATCCTCCACCTCGGCATGGAGACACCCCATCTGGGTCAGGAGTTCGCGCATGTTTTTGGCACCGGCACCCGAGGCCGCCTGATAGGTCATGGAAGAAACCCATTCCACCAATCCCCGGTGGAACAGCCCTCCCAGGGCCATCAGCATCAGGCTGACCGTACAATTACCGCCAATAAAATCCTTGAGGCCCGCAGCCAAGGCCCGGTCGATCACCGGGCGATTGACCGGATCGAGGGCGATCACTGCGTTTTCGTGCATACGCAGACTGGAGGCGGCATCGATCCAGTAGCCTTGCCAACCCGCCGCCCGTAAACAGGGATGTATCTGCGTGGTGTAATCCCCTCCCTGACAGGTGACAATGGCATCCAGAGTTTGAAGTAATGCTAGATCCTGCGCGTCTCGCAAGGGCGGCGTGGCGCGGCCGATATCGGGTCCCGGCTGACCGGGCTGGGAGGTGGTGAAAAACTGGGGTTCATCGATCAGGGCAAAATCGCCCTCTTCCTGCATACGCTGGATGAGAACGGAACCGACCATGCCCCGCCAGCCCACAAAACCGATTCGCATGTTGGGTGACTCCCTAGTTGAAAGTGATTGGGTGACGATTCAGGTCATGCCGCCAAGGCCGAGGCCACCGCCGAGCCCATCGCCGCCGTACCCACGGAATGACAGCCCTCAGACCAGATGTCCGGGGTACGCAGACCCTGATCCAGCACCGCCACCACGGCAGCCTCGAGACGCTGGGCCAGCAGTGCCTCGTTCAGCGTATAGCGCAACATCATGGCCACCGACAGCAAGGTGGCCAGGGGGTTGGCGATACCCTGGCCGGCGATGTCCGGGGCCGAACCGTGAATGGGCTCGTACATCCCCTTGCCATGCTGGTCAAGGGATGCCGAGGGCAGCATGCCAATCGATCCGGTCAACATCGAGGCACAATCGGACAGGATGTCGCCAAACATATTGTCGGTCAACATCACATCGAATTGCTTGGGACGACGCACTAGCTGCATGGCGGCATTGTCCACATAAAGATGGGAAAGCGCCACATCGGGGTAATCCCGTGCCACTTCTGTTACCACTGTCCGCCACAGCTCGGTGCATTCCAGCACATTGGCCTTGTCGATGGAGCAAACCCGCCGCTGGCGTTTTCTCGCAACCTCGAAGGCTACCCGGGCGATGCGCACAATTTCGGACTCACTGTAAACTAGCGTGTTGACCCCTTGCCGTTCACCGTTTTCCAGGATCCGGATGCCGCGTGGCTGGCCAAAATACAGGCCGCCGGTCAGTTCCCGGATGATCAGAATATCAAGCCCGGACACCACCTCGGGTTTCAAGGTAGAGGCTGCGGCGAGTTGTGGATAGAGCAGGGCGGGACGAAGATTGGCAAACAGCTGAAGGCCCGAGCGCAATCCCAGCAGCCCTTTTTCCGGCCGGACGGCAATCGGCAGGGATTCCCATGCAGGCCCCCCGACCGCCCCCAGCAACACCGCATCGGCCTCGTGCGCGAGGCGCAGGGTCTCCTCCGGCAGCGGCGTTCCGGTGGCGTCATAGGCGGCCCCTCCCACAAGGCCCTGAATCAATTCCACGGCCAAACCATGACACTCCTTGAGAACCTGCAAAATCTTGATGGCCTCGGCCATAATCTCCGGGCCAATACCATCGCCGGGGAGTACCAGAATCTTTTTCATCGTTTTAAAACCTGCCTGATTGGGTGATGTGTTGTGATGAGCGGTGTGCGGATCATCGCGGTTATCCGGGTATAATACTCAAATGAAGGTATTGATTCTCGCGATTGGCAACTTGCTGCTCAGTGATGAGGGTGTGGGCATCCATGTCCTGCACGCATTGGAGCGGGACTACCGTTTTCCCGATGGCGTGATCTTGCTGGATGGCGGCACCTCGGGCCTGGATTTGCTGATCCCGATTGAAGAGGCTCAACATCTCATCCTGATCGATGCCGTTGATGTCGGCGCGCCTCCGGGCACTTTGTCACGGCTCGACGGATCCGAGATTCCCCGGTTATTCCAGAACAAGCTATCGCCCCACCAGGTCAGTTTGCTGGATGTTCTGGCGGCCGCCACTCTCATGGGCGTCGTGCCTCGCACCATGACCCTGTTCGGGATACAACCGGCGGTCTTCGACATCGGCATGACCCTGAGTCCCGGCCTTGCCTCACGGCTGCCCGAGCTGACCGGTGAGATTATTGCGGAACTCGCCCGCTTGGGCTGGCCTGCCATTCCAAGGGATAAGACCTGCCTGAAGGAGATAGGGGAACGTCACGGAGATCCGGATTTTTTGTCCACCCATCCCGTCTTACCTATTGATTGGACGCCTCTCAATCAGGGAAAAATTAGGGAAAATAACGATGCTTCCTATCTCTAAAGCATCATGCCCTTGACCCGGTTTTCCCAAACCCTGAGAATTGCCCAGTTTGTTTGTCCCGGGCAACCGGGCGGCGCGACCCTGTAATTTCAAAACTCACTGACTGGTGGGTGGTGCTACCCGCCAAAGGCAAGTATCTCCTTATGACTGCAGATGCTATGGATCTTCAACGCCGACGGTTTCTCACCCTCGCGACAACCGCGATGGGGGCCGTTGGAACCGCGTATGTGGCGGTGCCCTTTGTTGCCTCCTGGCAACCGTCGGCTCGTGCCAAGGCTCTCGGTGCCCCTGTCGAGGCCGATATAGGCAAGCTCGAACCGGGTCAGATTCTCCGGGTAAAATGGCGTGGCCAGCCGGTTTGGGTGGTATATCGTACCGAGCAAAATATAGTGGACTTGAAGGCAACGTCAGGGTCTTTGCTGGATCCGAGTTCCGAGGCTTCGCAACAACCCGGTGATTGCCAGAACGCCCTTCGTTCCAAGAAACCCAAGTACCTCGTGGCAGTTGGGATCTGCACCCACCTGGGTTGTTCGCCCCTGTATCGCCCCGAAGTGGCCCCGGCGGATCTCGGGCCCGAATGGAAGGGAGGTTTCTACTGTCCCTGTCATGGTTCGGTATTCGATCTGGCCGGTCGGGTCGCCAAAGGCGTCCCGGCACCCGCCAACTTGAAGATTCCGCCTTACCGGTTCATCAACGATAGCCTGATCCTCATTGGCGAGGACGGAGGAGCCACCTGATGGCAACACCAGAGACTCAAGCACCCGGCTTACTAGGCTGGATCGACTACCGCTTTCCATTGACCAAGGTGTGGAATGAACACCTGGCCCAATACTACGCGCCGAAGAATTTTAATTTCTGGTACTTCTTCGGTTCCCTCGCGTTGCTGGTCATGGTGCTACAGATTGCCACGGGTATCTGGCTGGCCATGAGCTATAAGCCCTCGGCCGCCGATGCCTTTGCCTCTGTCGAATACATCATGCGGGAGGTCAATTGGGGCTGGTTGCTGCGTTACCTGCATTCCACGGGTGCCTCGGCGTTTTTTATTGTGGTCTACCTGCATATGTTCCGCAGCATGATGTACGGCTCCTATCGCAAGCCTCGCGAACTCCTCTGGATTCTGGGGGTCATCATCTACCTGGCGATGATGGCGACCGGTTTTTTTGGCTATCTGTTGCCATGGGGCCAGATGTCCTTGTGGGGGGCGCAGGTGATTGTCAACCTGTTTGCATCGATTCCCTTTGGCATTGGCGAGCCTTTGGCGCTCTGGATCCGCGGTGATTATGTCATTTCCGACATTACCCTGAATCGCTTTTACGCACTGCACTTCCTGCTGCCTTTTGTGCTGGTGGCTTTAGTGTTCCTGCATATTGTGGCGCTTCATAAAGTGGGCTCTAACAACCCCAATGGCGTTGAGATCAAGCAGGGCCCCAAGGGAAACCGCTGGAGTCCGGACGCACCCGCCGATGGGATTCCCTTTCATCCCTACTATACGGTGAAGGACATAGTGGGTATTGGGGTATTCCTGATGTTGTTCTCGGCCGTGGTCTTCTTTGCCCCGGATGGGGGGGGATATTTCCTCGAACAGCCCAACTTTGAGCCGGCCAATCCCTTGAAAACACCGCCCCATATCGCACCAGTGTGGTATTTCACACCCTTCTACGCCATGTTGCGGGCGGTTCCAAGTTTCGCTGGTACGGCAGTTTGGGGGGTATTGGTCATGGTGGCCTCGCTCGTCATTCTGTTCTTTTTGCCCTGGCTGGACCGGAGTCCGGTGAAGTCGATCCGCTATAAAGGTCTGCCTTCCAAAATCGCATTGGGCGTCTTCGCCGCGAGCTTCTTGGTACTGGGTTATCTGGGTGCCGCCCCGTCGTCGCCGGTTCTGACCCTCCTGGCACGGGTTTGCACGGTACTCTACTTCCTTTATTTCCTGTTGATGCCCGTATATACCAAGTTAGAACGGACGAAGCCGGTTCCAGAGAGGGTAACGTCATGAAATTTTTTGTAACCGCAATACTCCTGTTGCTGGCTCCTGCCTTGTGGGCCAACGAAGGCGTCCATCTCGACAAGGCCAATGTCAATCTTCACGATCAAGCCGCTTTACAGCGGGGTGCCAAGCATTTCTTTGGCTATTGTTCGGGCTGCCATGCCTTGAAATATGCCCGGTACGAGCGAATTGGGAAGGATATTGGCTTGTCACCCGATGAGGTGAAAAAGTCCTTGATGCCTGCGGGTAGCAAGATTGTTGATCTTGTGACCAACCCCATGCTGCCCGAAGATGCTGAAAAATGGTTCGGTACCCCGGTGCCCGATCTGACCCTGGCGGCTCGCCTCCGGGGGGAAGACTGGATCTACAGCTTTCTTCGTAGCTTCTATCAGGATCCCAAAAAGGTGATGGGAGTTAACAATCGGATATTCCCGGATGTTGCCATGCCGCATGTTCTGGTGGATCTCCAGGGTCTGCAAAAAGCGGTGTACCATGAGGAAAAGGGTGAGGCTGGTCATGCCGCCAAGACCTTCGAGAAATTTGAAAAGGTCGCGCCGGGTACTTTAACGACTGAACAATATGACCAGATGGTCAAGGATATTGTCACTTTCTTAACATACGTCAGCGAACCCATCAAGCTGGAACGCCAGGCGTTAGGGCTTAATGTCTTGATCTTCCTCCTGATATTTTCGGTATTGGCCTACC
>JBAXSA010000215.1:0-5264 GCA_037130945.1 Pseudomonadota bacterium
TTTCTGGAGCGCTTCCGGCCCCGGCTGCGGTACTTTTTAATCAGCGAGTGGGCCTATCCCGAAGAAGACCTGCCGAATTGCCATAATCTGGTGGCGGCGTTGTTCCGGCTGGAGCGGCTGGATAGCCCCGAGGGCGTGGTCGAGTTACTGGAAGCGCTCAATGTCTGGCTGGATGCCCCCGAGCAGAGAGAACTGCGGCGCAGCATTGCCATCTGGCTGCGGGCATCGCTGATGAAACACAAGAAGCATCCCTTGGTGCTTCCCGAACTGGATGATTTACAGGAGATTCGCGTCATGTTGTCCGAGCAAATGGGTGTGTGGGCCAAACGGTATCACCAGGAGGGACGCATGGAGGGGAAGCAGGAAGGTCTCAGGGAAGGTGTCCAGCAGGGGCTCCAGAAGGGGCTCCAGAAAGGTGTCCGGAAGGGCCGGCAGGAGGGCTTACTAGAAGGCGAAGCCAACCTCCTCAGAAAGCAGATGGAGCGGCGTTTTGGCGCTTTACCCACCTGGGCAAAAGATAGGCTTGCTCAGGCTAATCAAGGCGATCTGGAAACCTGGGGTGAAGCCATTCTCACGGCACCTACACTAGAGGCCGTCTTCACCGATACCAGCGCCCATTAGCGCAATTCTTTATTTCTTCAGGAGTTATCATGAACTTCTCAGGTGTTTTTCGCGTCCTTATTCTTGGGCGCGGGCAACGGCTTCGCCCTGAATAATCCGGCCACAGTCTTCGGTGCCACCGGCACGGAAACCGTCATTCTCAATAGTGGTACTACGGGCGTGACGGTGGATCAGAACATTGAGCGCGTCGATCTGCCGGGGGCCTTCAGTGCCTTTCAGTATCAACAGGGTGGCAACCGTCTGCTAATTTACTCGGGCGCGACCCTGCTGGCCACTGTGCCCCTTCAGGACGACAGCGACGGCACCCAGATTGTCGCCAGCAATGGCAGTGCGTCCGCCAAATTGGCCAATACTGGCGTCATGAGTCTCGGTGGAGCCACGGTATCCGCCACCCAGGGCACTATTGCCCCAACCACGGTGGATAGCAGCATGACCTCTGGCTCCAAACCTTGCGGCCAGTGAAACTGGTTTCTCGCATCATCGCTTTTCCGGCAGGCGCAGACCCTCGGGAACCCCGAGGCCGTTTTTGGTGCTGACTATCAGCCTGCCGCCGATGTCTTCGTGGTGTTGCTGATGGGCAGCGGTGTTGTCACCATGCTGTTTTGGAACTATGATGAACCATGACGAAAAAAAGGCCGATGTTCTGGTGGTGACGCGGCACTTTGCCGAGCGCTGGGGCGGCGGCGAGCATTCATTGGCGGCGGTGATCGAAGAATTTCAGGCGGCCCGGCCAGACTGGCGCTGGAGGATCAGCGATGGCGGTTTCGATCCTCCCGGCCGCTTGCGGCCGTTGCCATTATTTCAGCTCCTGCGCCATCGTGGCGCGCTCCGCCGGGAGGCCGCGAGTTTTAATCATAATCATAATCATAATCATCATCAGGGGCGCCTGGCGTTGATCCAGTCGCTGGTCGGGCCAGCCATGCTGAACGCGCTGCCGTCTTCAGTGGTGAGCGTCTATTTTGTGCGTGACGTGCGCTATTGGGACGAGTGGCCGAATCACGAGACCGGCTGGCGCTGGGCTGCCAAGGCGGGCTACCGGCTGGCTATGGCACCAGCCTGGGCGGCTTTCCGGTACGAAACGCGCCAGGCCCTGACCCAGGCCAGCCTGGTGGTCGCCAATTCGGCCTTCATGGCCGGGCGGATTCGCGCTTTTTGCGGCCGGGAAGCCCTGATGGTCTATCCCCGAACCCCCGTGGCGGCGGTGCCGCTAGCGGAAGGAACGGTGGTGGGGATGGTGGGCGATGGCGCAGACAAGGGTGAACGGATTCTGCGGGCTCTGGCCAGGCGCTTTCCCGCCGTAACCTTCCGGCTTCATGTCCGCCACCCGGCATCCCGGCCATTGCCGGACAATGTCGTCCTGGCCGGCTGGGAGAAGGATCCCGCACGGCTTTATCAGGGGGTGCGGCTGATGCTGGTTCCCTCTCAGGTGGCCGAAGCCTATGGCCGGGTTGCGGCGGAAGCACTCGGTCACGGGGTGCCGGTGTTGGCCAGCCGCATCGGCGGCCTGCCCGAAACCCTGCCCAATCTTGACTGGACGGTCGCCGATCCGGCCAATCTCGAAGCCTGGTGTGCCGCCTTTGATGAGGCCTGGCAATCGGCCTCCGCCCGCCGCGCCGAGGCCCATGCCTTTGCGGTGGCCCGGCGCATCGTCGTGGATGCCCAACACCAGCAGTTGATTAAGCGTTGTCTGATGTTGGTGGAGGGTGCCTGAATGGTCATCATCATCAAAAGCCTCCACTATGGGCTCTCCCGCCTCCATCTGACGCTAAAACGCGGTCTGATGCGGTGGTTGGGCGGGTTGCTGCGCCAGCGTCTCGTGATTCAGCCCGCACACTGGCCGGAGAAGGTCAGCGGGACGTTGGTAATGATTGACCTTTGTCTTGGCCTCGGCGACATCCTGATGATCTCCCCGGCGATACGGCTCTTGCAGGATTACGGAGCAGTCGAGGTGGTCACCCGCTGGCCGCGTCTCCTGGACGCGGATCTTGCCTGGCAGATCGCCAGATCCTGGCGCGAGCAGCGCGAAAGGGTGGCCCAATGGGCCGCTGCCGGAGGGATCGTACTGGTACCCTTTACCGGCCTGCGAGGTCTCATCGCCCTCTTGACCTGGCCCGGAAGACTGCCGCCCGGCATGATCGTGCTGGATGCCGAGACCTGGCTGGATACGGTGTCGGCGACTCTTGGGAGGGTCGAGGGATCGCATTATTCAGATCCGCCCCTGGCGGCCGCGCAAGCGCTGGTTCAACGGCTGACGGGTTGTGATGTCCCGGCCGGGCCAGTGTCACGGCTGCCGCCGCTGAGGATCGAACCTGTAACAACAGTCGTGATCCCGAGTGATCCGTTCGTGGTGCTGGCTCCCTGGGCCTCTGCGGCAACCCGGCGCTGGCCCTTGTCCCATTGGGCCAGATTGATCGACCACCTGGCCGGCGAGCGGCCGGATCTGCCGTTGATCCTCATGGGCAGTCTGGCCGAGCAAGTCCATGCCGAGACCCTTCTGATCCAGGCCCGCAGAGGCCACGCGGTCATCAACTGGATGGGCCGTCTGACCTTGGCCGAAACCGCCACCCTGATTGCACGCGCCCGCTTGCTGCTCTGTTGTGACAGCGGCCCGATGCACATCGGCCTTGGGCTCGATACCCCGGTGGTGGCAATCTTCGGGAGTACCGATCCCGCAGCGCGCCTCTACGGTCATAACGCCATCGCCATTGCCGACACAACCCTCTGTCCCCATCGGCTGGCACCTTGCTATGCCGGGTTTCAGCGTGAGCCAGTCTGCCCCACCCGCATCGAATGTCTCACCGGTCTATCGCCTGAGCGCGTCGCCACTCTGGTACTCCAACAACTCGCCATTGCTCCTGGAAATTCGGAATGTCTCGTCTCCTCCGCTTACTGACCCTGATCGCCGCACCCCTTCTCGATGCCTTCGCCATTTTCCGGCGCTGGTGGGCGCGGAGTGCTTCGCCCCGCTATTTTCTGGCCTCGGCCGATTATCCGGGCTACCTCGAACGGGGCGACGCCGCCGCCTTCTGCCTCTACCACGCCCGCCGGTATTGCCAGGGCCGGGGAATCGATGTGGGGGCCGGACGTTTTCCCTTTCCAGGGGCGCGGGCCATCGAGGATCGGCCGGAGGAAAATGCCTACCGGCTGGCCGAGGCCGATCAGTCACTTGACTACGTCTTTTCGTCCCATTGCCTTGAGCATCTGACGCACTGGCAAGATGCCCTGATCGAATGGCACCGGGTACTCAAATCCGGGGGCATCCTCTATCTTTACCTCCCCCATCCGGCGTGCCAGATGTGGCGGCCTGAGTGCCTTCACCACCATGTTTGGCAACCCGAGCCGGATTGTCTTGCAAGCCATCTTGAAGGCATGGGTTTTGAGTTGATCGAGGGAAGCCTGTTTCCCGATGCCTATCTGTCCTTTTACCTGGTAGCGCGTAGCCACACTAAAGGCCACCCGTGTAAAACTACCGGAGAAGGCGCGTGATGGAAGCCTTTCAGAAGGCATTGTCGATTCTGGTGGTCGAGGACGATTCTGGTCGCCTTTCCGCGAGCAGATACCGGCCCTCCAGCCGACACAATCATATAGGCCTATAGGAACAACATCATGACTCAGCAGACCCTATCCTCATTTGTCATCCTGTTGGTGGAAGACGAACCCGCCGATGCTTATCTGATGCGCATGGCCCTGAAGGAAAACCGTATTCTCACCGACTTTCACCATGTGGTGGATGGCGTGGAGGCCCTCGAATTCCTGCATCGGCAGGGCGAGCGGTATCAGGACGCACCGCGACCGGATCTAATCCTGCTCGACCTGAACATGCCGAGGATGAATGGCCGGGAGTTCTTGGTTGAGATCAAGAAACACGATAGTTTTAGCGCCATTCCCGTCGTGGTGCTGACCACCTCGGAGGTCGAGCGGGATGTGGTCTCATCCTATCGGCTGGGCGCGGCCGGTTACATCGTCAAGCCGGTGGACATAGAACAGCTCACCGCCATCGTGAAAAAACTGGAAGATTACTGGTGTACTCTGGTGCGGATTCCCAAACAGAAGGCCCATGGAATGCCTATTCAGTCCCGCTGAGAGGGCGCCAATGCGTTGCACGGTTTCGCTCTGCCTTTTGCTGATTTCGAGATCCCATTCATGAACATTAATTTGACCGCCGGCCGCCGGACACCCCTCTATCTGAGTTTGCTGGGGGTCACACTGGTCTTTCTTTTCACCCTGCTTGGCTATTTTTTGCGGGCGAGTTACCACCAGGCGATTCAGGCTGCCGAAGTCACCACTCGCAATCTGGTGCAGGCGCTGGAAGCCCGGCTACAGGGCAACCTGGCTCGTGTCGATGCCGCCTTGGGCCTGTTGGCCCACGAGGCCACGCCGGCGATGATGCAAAAGTCGGCAGTGGCCGCACGGCATCAGAACCTGACCGCGCATATGGCACCAATAATGTCGAATTTTCCAGATGTCACGGGAGTTTACTATTTCGACACCGAGGGCGACCTGATCTATTCCTCCGATCCGGAGGCGCGTGCCACCCATGTGTCGGATCGACCCTTTTTTCGCCATTTTCGCGATAACCCTGGCGACACTGGGTTGGCGTTTTCCGACGCGCTGGTGGCGCGCACCACGGGCCGCTGGTCGAT
>JBAXSA010000216.1:0-5212 GCA_037130945.1 Pseudomonadota bacterium
AGTGGTGTCGGCCATGCTGGCCAACCCGGAGGCATTGCGTGGCAAGCCTTATGGTGACGGTGTTCTGACCACCCGCAATACGTTCCAGAAATACTTCACCCAAGGGGAATTGCAGGTCTATCTGGCGGAGGGCCTGAACGAGGAGCCCGTGCCAGTTGGCCCAGGTGTTTTCTTTGTTTTCAAGGATAAGGATGCCGAGCAGCGCTTTATGCTCGGACGCCAGGTCAATCGCCGAAACCTTCTGCGGCTCACGCAACCGGCCCGGCCTGTCACGCGACTGGAAAAACCGGCTCGCCGGGACAAGGCACAGGAGAAGTATGATCAGCATCGAGACCGGCTGGATGCCTTGTGGAACCTTTGCCTCACGCTAGGCAGGGAAGCGGATCGTAGTGACGTGGCCAATGCCGACGAGATCGTAGCCGCCTTTGGATCGATTCCCGCCGCGCTGCGATTCATCAAATCCCGGCGACCCGATGCCGATACGCTGCTTGAACAGGCTCGCCGGTTGCGCATCGACGATCTGCGTGTGTATTTTGCCCAATGGCAATTTGATCGGCGCAAACCTTACCGCCATCTGGAAAACCGGCTGCAAAGGGACGTGAAGGCGTTCTTTGGCGACTATCCCGCCGCACTCCAGGCCGGGCGGGAACTGCTATTCACGGCGGGTCAACCGGAGGCCATCGCCGTGGCCTGCCGCGAGGCCGCCGAGCGTGGCGTGGGCTGGCTGGAAGCAGGGGAATCCCTGCAACTGCCGACCGAACTCATCGTGCAACTCCCCGCGATCTTGCGCACCTACATCGGTTGCGGGTTGCGCTTGTATGGCGACGCGGGCAGTGCCGATCTCATCAAGGTTCATATCCGTTCGGGCAAGCTTACCCTGATGCGCTTTGATGATTTCGTTGGTAGTCCCCTGCCACGCATGATCCAGAGGGTCAAGATCAATCTACGGGTTCAGGGTCTAGAGATATTTGACTACGGCGCGGCCTTCGCACCCCCCTATCTGTACCAGAAATCCCGATTTATCAACGAGGAGTTTCCAAATTACGCGGAGCAAATCGCTTTTGACGAGGCCCTGGATTCACTCAACCTGTTTGATCTCGGCGGATACGGTCCTAAACCCGACGTGTTCGATGCTGGTCTGGCCCGTGCCCGCTGGGCTATCGACCAATTTCGGCTGATTCGCAGCCGGACAATTCCAGACATTGACACCCCCTGCGGCCACTTTCTGACCTACCGTCAGCTGATTGAATGCGGTGAAACCCAGGCGCAGACAGGTCTTGCCAATCGGCCAAAACAACCAGAGACCTACACCGCCCTCCACGAACTCGCCACCCGCCTTCTGGATCCCATCATCGAATATTACGGCATGGTGCAATTGACTTACGGCTTCTGTACCCCTGAACTCGCCCGTCATATCACCGGGCGTATCGCGCCAAAACTCGACCAGCACGCCGCTTGCGAACAGAATCGCCTGGGCAGGCCAGTCTGCCCCCGGTTTGGCGCTGCTGTTGATTTTCTGGTGGAAGATGAGGATATGATTGAGGTGGGCCGCTGGATCACCCAGACGCTACCGTTTGACCGGATGTATCTGTATGGGCCGGACAAACCGCTGCACCTGAGCTATGGGCCGGAGCAAGCACGACAGATCACACTGATGCTGCCGCGTGGCCCGGAGGGGCGACTCGTGCCTTCTACCATCACGGTCGACAGACTGCTTTCTCTCGACTGGGGTGGATTGGTTAACACTGGGTAAATTGTCACAACCCTTTCAACCGTTCCGAGAGCAACAACAAAAGCTGGCGTTGCCGTTCAGCCGACAGACGCTCGATGCGTTCGAGGATGTCGTCCATGCTCATCTGGTCAAGATGCGCGATCAATCGAGCCCGTGTCGGTGTCATGGCCGCCTGTTCCTCCGGCAAGAGTTCGCAAGGTGGAGTGTCCATGTTTTTTAATAACCGTTCCGTTTCGTGTCTATTCAATGGGTCAATGCTATCCATTGCCGGGAATCCCTGCTTCCATTTTGCCACTGCGTTGCGCCGTTGCAGCTCGTCAAGTGTTTCGCGTCGCTGTTTGACCAGTTGCAATAGCTGTTCGACTTGCCGCCGATCCTTGGCCGCCAGGTAGGGCGGAACGGATAGGAGTTCCTGTTCATAGGCGCGGCAGTGGAGAGAATCCATTTTGGGTATCTGTCCCGCACGTTCCAGCCTTGGCCTGATCCAGGCTGAGGATTTTTGCCTTAGTGCCTCGATGCGTGCCTTGGCAATAGCTTGATAGATGCCCTCTAGGTTCCAGGCCGCATCGATGTCCTGCTCTTTTAGGAAATTGCCCAGCTCGCGCAGTTGATGCGGGATGGTGTCTTGATGGAGCAGTTCGGCTAGGCGTTCTGGATTGATGCTGACATTGCCGGTTTCCCAAGCGTTGACATCTTCCTGAATACGTTCGAGTTGAACGAGCAGATCGCGCAACTCGCTTGCATCGGACGTATCAATAAAAATCTCGCGCAACCTCTTGGCTTTGATGAGCGTTTCTTGTAAAGCGGTGTCGCTTTCCAGTGTCACGGAATAGACGTTGCGGAGTGATTGGCGTTGTCGTTCCCGCATGGCCTTCAAACGTTCTTGGCGCTGCTTGATGGCCTTGATCCGAGCGGCGATCTCATCACCGTTGAGTACCGATTGGGCGCCTTGTACCCCTTCGATCAGCCGGTCACCAGTCGCGATGCCATCCCTCAATTCTCTGACGGGCGTTGATTCGGTGGGGTTGGGTTGGCGCGGATAGTCTTCGCTCTCGTCTAGGGTGAGCGCAAATTTTTGCCGTTCATCCACCCGGTGGATGGCACGTTCTGCTTGTTGATCAAGTGCTTGGGCCTCGCGTTTGAAGTCTAAATCCTTGAGGCTAGCGACGGCTTTTTCCATACGATGGCGGAAATCGCCAATATGGGCGACGGAGTGGCAGATTTGCCTGGGAATCCAATCCGCGATCCGTGCGAACACCAACTCACGCACCGGCAATAGCGATTTATCACATTCGGCGACATAAGTTTGGGGCCAACAATTTGGACTGTCTGCCATCTCCTCGCGTTGCTGCCATAACAGGCTGCCAAATTTCAGCAAATCACCCACATCATTCGACCGTTCTGCCCTCTCAATGCCACGCTCCCACTCCTCGCGCTTGACACGAGCGGCGGTCAAGGCCACCCCGGCTTCCTTTGACTCCTTTTGCAATTCGCGATAACGCCACTCCAGCATTTCAGGCAGGGGATCGGCACGGCGTGTGCGCTCGGCCTGTCTGGAAATTTCAACTTTCTTTTCGTAGTTCTTCTCGTTCTCCCAGTGATCCAACAGGCTCCGCCAGCGGCCTTCGGCATCTTCGGATAAAAATCGCAGGGTGCTGTTTTCTAGTATCTCCCGATTGAGGTAATGATCCTTCTGCTTGGGAAATGCCGCCTTGACCCAATCGCCGGAGGCGACCATTTCGCCGCGCTGTTCAAGCCGACGTGGCGGACTGATGCCGCCTATCAACAACCCCAGCAGCAACCCGGCGGACGAGGCATTCATGCCATAAGGTGGCGTGATGAGTGCGTGGTAAGAGAACCATAGCGTCCGGCTCGGTTGGTCTTGATGGTTTTTTTGCAGCAACAAATGGATCGCCTTGACCTTCGCTTCGGTGGGGGTGACCAACTTGCCGTCGGATCGTAAAACTCGCCAACTATTGACCAAAAGCGACTGGGCGCGATCCTGTAACCGCTTTTGTTGGGATTGTAGCCAATGGCCATCAACCTGTTGGGTAGCGAGGCTGCGCATCAACAACGCCGCGTCGGCCGCGCCGCCACCGTTGGCAGTCGCGAAACCATCAAATGGAAACGGTAGTGCCTGCGGATAAACGGCTGCGAAAACCTCTTCCGCGACCGCCTTCAGGCGACCGGCCGGTGCTGCCGCAAACCCGGCAATCCAAAAGGTGCGTCCCCGAATGGCTTCTTGCACGGCTTCTTTCAACGCTAGCCGGCTGCGTTCCTGCTCTTCGGGGATAAAACGGCGAAAGCGTTCGGTGTCATCGGGTGAAATCTCATCAAATAAGTGCAGGCGCCCGATATGTTCGGCGATGGTTCCTGTGTCGCGGATGCCAATCACCCAAATGGGTGCCTTTGTCTGCCCCGTGCGATTAAGTCCCGCTTGCAGGCTAGCCTGGAGTTTGGCCTGCGTGGCTTCGAGGTTGTCGTCGGCGTGCAGGTAAAGATAGATCACCTGGCCCTTGGCGTCATTCGGGGAAATGGCGTCTCCCCATGCCTGAAACGCGGACTGAATCGCGTTGACCAGGGTATGGGCATGGGCAAACCGCGCCTCGAAACGCCACTCCGTTGTTGAGATATTGCGGTTGTGTCCAAAATCCGTGTCGATGTCGCCCAATTCGCTATCTTTTGCGCCTCGCCGGATGAACAGATCGCGCACCGCGTCAGGTGTCAGCCCGAGCTGTCTTTTGCGTAGCCATTGCTGGAATTGTCCACGGCTCGCGGCATCGGCGATCAGTTCGTATTGGCCGAGGTCGCGGTTCCACTCCAACGCGCCGAGTTCCTGGCCCAGGGTGCGAAGCGCGGTGGTGACAACCTGTGGCTCCAAGGCGGTGGCCTCGCCAATCAGGGCATCCATCGCCTCCTGGCTGTGCTTGCCAATGCGTATTTTGGCGAGAATCGCCACGCCAGCCAGAACCCGCTGCCGCTCGGCGCTGAGATGGGCCTGGAATTTTTCCAGCAGTAATTGAAGGGTTTCCGCTACCGTCGCCCCAGTTTCTCGTTCGGCGGCGATCAGTTCAGGCAGTAGGCTCTGCAATACCAGTTCGGCGGCGCTGATTTGGCGCAAACGCCCGTTGGTCAGCGCGTCCTCGGTGGCGGTGCGCTCGATCACATCCTTGATGAACGTCAGCGCGGAGCGTGATTGCACGACATCGCGCTGGCGCGTCAAAAACCAGGTTGCCAGCGGATGCAGCGGCCAACAGCCTTGCGCGATGACGCGAGAAAACTGCTCGAACTCGCTCCAGACCGGAAACCGCCCGAATCCCGGCAGGCTCTGCGACAGGCGTTGCCAACTGGTTCGCCAGTGTTTCTCGGCCTGCGCCTGCCGCCAGATTGCGGTCAGTTCGGCTTCGTTCTTGCCAATCATATGGGCAAAAATCGTTTCCAGATTGGTCGAGAGATACCACTTTTGCGCGGCGTCGAAGC
>JBAXSA010000217.1:0-5210 GCA_037130945.1 Pseudomonadota bacterium
AGCATGCGCTCGCTCATGTCGATGCCGACCACTTCCGAACCTTGCGGATAGAAGGGCATGTTGCAACCCGTGCCGATGCCGACATCCAGGAGCCGCCCCCGTGCGTGCCGGAATAATTCCTCCCGCAGACGCCGCTTCCAGGAATACTCGTAGACGCCATCCAGGAAGTCATAGAGCGGGGCGATCCGGTCATAGGTGCGCTGGTTGGCCGAGGACACCTGATGGCTGGCAGGGTTCTGTTTGAGGGCATGGAGACGGTGTGATGGGGTCATGAAAAACTCCGTGATGTGAAAACCTTCCATAGCCTACGCATGGATTATTGCCATTTCGTGACAACTGAATGACAAACCGGTGGCACGGGGAAATTAATATTTTTTCCTTGGAAATCATTGGATATGGAAACCATCCTTGGAACATGGCATCCGTGTCACGATATTGTCATATTGGGGAGATATAATAGCGAAAACCAAGACACGCGAGATGTACCCTTGAAGACACCCTACTACCTGATCGACGAAAACAAACTGTTGCAAAACCTGGAGATTATCCGGCATGTCCAGGAGACCTCGGGCGCTAAATCGGTGCTGGCGCTGAAGTGTTTTTCCACCTGGGGTCTGTTCGATCTGATGCGACCCTACCTAGCGGGCACGACCAGCAGTTCGCTGTATGAAGCTCGGCTAGGCCATGAAAAATTTGGCGGAGAAGTTCACGCTTACAGTGTCGGTTTTTCCGAAAGCGACATCCAGAAGATCAGACTCTATGCCAACAAGGTAATCTTTAACTCGATTTCCCAGTTGTCCCTGTACTACGATCATGTCCGCGACCTGCAAGTGGGCTTGCGAGTCAACCCGGGCATTAGTTATTCGCATTACGATCTCGCGGATCCGGCACGACAATATTCCCGGCTCGGTGTCGTTGATCACGAAGATGTCATGAATGTCACCACGCTGATCAATGGGGTCATGTTTCATTTCAACTGCGAGAATAATGATGCCGACCAGCTCATCGCCAGCATTGATCGAATCGGCCAAGACTACGCGCCAGTATTGCATAAAATGGATTGGGTCAGTCTGGGCGGCGGCATTGCCTTTACCCAGCCGGGCTATCCCCTAGATCGATTTTGCGCGGCCCTCAAGGGGTTCTCTGAAACCTTCGGTGTTCAGGTCTACCTGGAGCCCGGCGAGGCCGTGGTCACCGCTTGCGCCGAACTGGTGACGACCGTGCTGGATGTCGTCCATAACGAAGTGGAGATTGCAATCATCGATGCGTCCGTGGAGGCGCACCTGCTTGACCACCTGATCTATCGAACTTCGCCCAAACTGGTTTGGCCCGAGCCCGGCGAGCGCAGAACCCTGATTGCGGGACGCACCTGCCTGGCTGGCGATGTCTTCGGTGAATATTTTCTGAAGGAGCGTCTGGCCATTGGCCATGAGGTTCGCATTGCCGATGTCGCGGGCTACACGATGGTCAAAAAAAATTGGTTCAACGGTATTGCCATGCCCTCCATTGTGGTCAAACGGCTGGATGGCACCCTGGAACGCATTAGAAAATTCGGGTATTCGGATTTCAAACGCAGTCTTTCCTGATTTCTTTATTAACTTTAAAAGGAAAATCGAATGAAAAAAAACGTATTGATCATTGGCGCGGGTGGCGTGGCCCATGTGGCGGCCCATAAGGCCGCGATGAATAACGATGTGCTGGGGGATATTTGTATCGCCTCGCGGACGCTGTCCAAATGCGAGGGCATCATCGCGAGCATCCACCGTAAAGGGCACCTCAAGAACCAGAACAAGCGGCTCTATGCCCGTCCGCTGGATGCCCTGGACATTCCGGCCACCGTCCGGCTGATCCGGGAAACAAACTCACAAATCGTCATCAATCTCGGTGCCGCGTTCATCAATATGTCGGTGTTGGAGGCCTGCCTCGAAACCGGGGCGGTGTATCTGGATACTGCTATTCACGAGGATCCGGACAAGGTCTGCGAAACCCCGCCCTGGTACGCGAACTACGAATGGCTTCGTAAGGATCGCTGCGCCGAGAAAGGGCTCACGGCCATTCTGGGTGTGGGATTCGACCCGGGCGTGGTCAATGCCTATTGCGCCCTGGCGGTCAAACGCCATTTTGACAAGATCGACACCATCGACATCCTGGATGTCAACGCGGGCAGCCACGGCCAGTATTTCGCCACGAACTTCGATCCGGAAATCAATTTCCGCGAGTTCGTCAAGGTCTGGACCTGGATCGACCGGCAATGGCGCGAATATCCCACCCATTCCGTCAAGCGGATCTATGATTTTCCGGTAGTCGGTTCCTGTCCCATCTATCTCAATGGCCACGACGAACTGCACTCGCTGTCAAAAAACATCGACGCCAACAGCATTCGCTTCTGGATGGGCTTCGGCGACCACTACATCAATGTTTTTACGGTGCTGCGCACGCTGGGGTTGCTCTCGCACCTGCCCGTCACCCTCACCACGGGCCAGGAAGTCGTACCGCTCAAGGTCATCAAGGCCGTCCTGCCGGATCCCATGACGCTCGCCCCGGGCTATACCGGCAAGACCTGCATCGGCAACTTCGTCAAGGGCTGGAAGGATGGCCGTGCCCGTGAGGTCTTTATCTATCAAGTCTCGGATCATGCCCGGTGTTTTCAGGAAGTCGAGTCCCAAGGCATCAGCTACACCGCCGGAGTGCCACCCATTGCCGCCGCCATGCTGGTGGCCCAAGGGGTCTGGGATCCCAAGACAATGGTGAATGTCGAGGAACTCGATCCCGAGCCCTTCATCGCCATCCTGAACCAGATCGGCCTGCCCACGGATATTCTGGAAATCGAACCTGGCAGCAGCGCGTCTTTTAACGGCACGGTGGGTGCCCTGGAAGAAGAGCTGGCAGCCTCGACCGCCACCGTGACGGTCTCGGCGGCCAATCCGATGATCGCCTTGGCGCCCAGAAAATAGTCATGGTTGCGAATGGCTACGCCCCCGGCGAGTGGGATCGGATTTTGCGTTTTTCCGAAACCCAGGAGACGCCCTTTCTCGTTGTACTACAGGATCGGATCCAGAAAAAGTTTGAGGCCTTTCGTGCGGGTTTTCCCGATGCAAAGATCTATTACGCCGTCAAGGCCAATCCGGGGACGGAAGTGCTGGTTTTGCTCAGGGATCTCGGGGCCTATTTTGATATTGCCTCGATCTATGAACTCGACCAGGTGCTGGCCCTTGGGGTATCGCCCGATCGCGTGAGTTTTGGCAATACCATCAAGAAAGCCCGGCACGTTCGCCAGGCCTTTGAAAAAGGGGTCAGACTGTTCGCGACCGATAGCGAGGCCGATGTCCGTCATCTGGCCCAATTCGCCCCCGGCTCGCGCGTGTTCTTCAGGCTCCTGATGGATGCGGTGACCTCGGATTCCGACTGGCCCTTGTCGAAGAAATTTGGCTGTCAACCACGGCTGTTGATGGATCTGGTAGCGTTGGCGGCTGACCTGGAGCTGGTACCTTATGGCATTTCCTTCCATGTGGGCTCGCAGCAACGGGAGATTCCCGCATGGGACGCGGCACTCGCTCGCGTCAGCGCACTCTTCGGATGGCTGCGCGAGGAAGGTCATCTCCTGCAAGCCATCAACATGGGCGGGGGATTTCCGGCGGATTACCTCGTCCAGAGCAACCCGCTGGCCGTGTACGCCGAAGAAATCAGTCGTTACCTTGCTGAGTATTTCGGCAATGCCATGCCGGACATTTACCTGGAGCCGGGACGCGGCCTGGTCGGCGATGCGGGTGTTCTCGTCAGCGAGGTGGTTTTGATTGCCAAGAAAGCCCGAACCGACCTGAAACGCTGGGTCTATACAGATGTCGGGGTCTTCAATGGCCTGGTCGAAACCCTGGATGAATCCATAAAATACCCCATCCATACTGATCGCCAGGGGGAAACCGGCGGGGTGATGCTGGCCGGGCCAACCTGCGATAGTCTCGATATCATGTATGAGGATTATCCCTACCAGCTGCCACTCTCGCTGGAAATTGGCGACCGGCTCTACTGGCTCTCGACCGGTGCCTATACGGCCTCTTATAGCGCCGTTGAATTCAATGGTTTTCCACCCTTAAAAACCTATTATTTGTGATTGGGTTATGAACCCTCGCCGGTTCGCTGGCGAGGGTTTTTCAGGCCGACCGGCTAAAGTGTCTTTTCGGGCGAGGGTGATTGTAACTTGTGGTAACGAATGTCCTTGCCACGGGCCACGAAAATCACGCTCTCGCAGATATTCTTGGTGTGATCGCCAATCCGTTCCAGGGCTTTGAGAATAAAGATGATGTTGAGAATCATCGTGATTGACCTGGGATCCTCGGCCATGTAGGTCACCAGATACCGCACACCGGCCTCGAACTCCTGATCGAGCGTCGGATCGTCCTGGATAATGCTCATGGCGCACTCGACATCATTCTTGACCACTGCTTCGAGAGACGACTCCAGCATACAGCACGCCAAATCCATCATCTTCTGCACATCCCGCAGCATCATCTTGCCGGGAACCGTGCTGGTATCCTTCAACACCCGGCTCGTACACTTGGCAATCTTTTTCGCCTCGTCGCCAGCCCGTTCCAGGTCGATCACGATGCGCGCCAGGCTGTGAACCAGACGGAGATCAATGCCCACCGGGGCACGGGTGGCGATCACCCGCATCACCGCTTCGTCGGCCATGAGGTCGAATCGATCAACCTCGCGTTCCCGTTCGATCACCTGATGGGCGAGCGCCTGGTCGCTTTCCATCAGGGACTTGACGGCATCCTTGACCTGCTCCACCACCAGTTCGCCCATCTCCAAGACCAGACCCCTGAGCTGGGTCAGGGATTCGTTAAAAGAAAGGACGGTATGCCCTTGAGTAACATCGGTTTTCATGATCTCTCCGATAGCCTCCCCGGATAACAGACAAGGATGAGAGTATGGACTCTAATTATTGCAGTTTTATGACAACTTGGCGGTATCCCCTGACTATTCGGCATATTCTTCCCTAATTTCCAGGATTTCCGGCAAGATGGCAACGAAATGATCGACCAGTCTAGGCTCGAAGTGCCGGCCACGTTCTTTTTGCAGATACGCAACGGCTTCTTCTACCGGCCAGGCTTGTTTGTAGGGACGCGCCGTGGTGAGGGCGTCGAAGACATCAGCCACCGCCACAATGCGGCCTTCCAGCGGAATGGCCCCGGCCTTGAGCCCATGCG